>CAZDHQ010000331.1:0-5668 GCA_964505135.1 uncultured Ferruginibacter sp. | reverse complement strand
AAAATTATTGGAACAACAAGTCCGGCGCTGAATGGAGCAGAAATTTTATTTGTGAATATTACTAACTGGAAAGAGAAATATAACAGAGAGCGCATTACGACAAGTGTTGAAAGAGATTCTTTCTTGCTCAATGGAAATTTATTGAATCCCTTCGAATATTATGCCCTGTCAATTAAGCTAAATGGTATTACAAACAGTTATCTCTTTTTTATAAATAGCGATACAAATATGCGCCTTTATATAGATAAGATTTCAACTGAAGAGTCGGATAGTAATATTCGATACACTAACATCCCGTTTGATCGGGAAAACCTAGAATATATCAGATTTACAAGACCCACTGAAGATAATTTGATGAGGATGTATCGAAAGCATTCCGAGCTTGTTAGTAAAAATGAAAACACCAAAGATTTCGTTGATTATTTGAAGGATTCCGTTCGTGAGGCAAGAGCGAATTGGATGAACTCTAATCTAGTGTTCATTAAGTCTCATATAGATAGCTATGTTTCTCTTTATAATTTCAATAAAGAATTTGTCGACTTTCCCAAAGCTTATATCCATCCCGATAGTTTGTTGCAGATTTATTCCATGTTTACTAAAGAACTGAAAGAAACTGTTCTTGGTAAGCGTATCTATACAAAAATCATAAAGAAGCAAAAGTTACTAGCGGGTAATGAAATTCCAAATTTCAACCTTATTGTGAATGATTCATTACGCTTCAACGTACACAAGTTTAAAAATAATAATGCTGTATTGTTGTGCTTTTGGGCTTCCTGGTGCCTGCCATGTGTTGAAAACATTCCTTTTTTGAAAACCGTTGATTCGATTTATGCGCCTCTCGGATTAAAGCTAATATCAATTTCGACAGATACAGATGAATCAAGATGGCGGGAGGCATTGGATAAATACAATATGCACTGGCTGCAAGTCCGTGATGTACCTCCCAATAAGCAAGGTTCTAAAATTCAACAACTCTTAGACATTGATAAAATACCGCAATATTTTCTAATTAAAAAAGACATGGTGTTGGTTTACAGGAATACAGATGTAAAAGATGATGATCATGCTATACTGCTGAAAAGACTTAAAGAGATATTTGGGAAGTAATTTAAATAATCCACGGAATGTTCATGTTAGGATTATGATTTCAATACCCGGTAATCCTCCGGCGTATCAATATCCACAGCACCTTCCGGGAAATCCACCATTACCGTATCATCAAGAAATTGCTGTACCATTTTCTTTGCGCCGGTTGGTCCATCTAATTGCATCAATAAATTGAAATAGCGTTGATCAAATAAAACAGGCGTACCAAATGTATCCTGGTAACTGCAGGCAACAATGCCTTTGCCGGTGAGTTCTTTTTGCTGCAACATTTCTTTTAACAAGGTTGCAGTGATGTAAGGCTGATCACAAACCAACACAAAACAATTGCTGATGGATGATTGATTAAGACGTGTAATGCCTGCACTAATTGAACTGCCCATTCCTTTTTCCCAGTTATCATTGTAAACAATGTCTACCGGTTCATTCATAAGAATGGGTTGCAGTAAATCATGATAGCAACCGGTTACTACTGCAATTGTTGTATCCGGTAATTGTTTCGCTGTTTGAATGATGTGCTGGATAAAAATAGTTCCATTGAATTCCATCAGCATCTTGGGCTGCTTCATCCTGGATGAACTGCCTGCAGCTAATATCACACAGCCATTCATAAATAATCAGGCTGTTTTAGTAATTGGTTGGGGAGATTGGTTGCGTACGGCGGTTGCATGATCATGTATAAAGCCTTCTTTGTTTCTCAAAGAAGCTCCTCCTCTTTTTGATAATACTGCTTTTATTTCTGCAACAATGGACAAGGCAATTTCTTCTGCTGTTTCTGCACCTACATCGAGGCCAACTGGTCCAAAGATTTTTTCCTTGTCCTGTTCTGTGATGGCAATGCCTTTATCCTGCAGTTCTGCATACATTTTTTCCATCTTCTTCTTTGGCCCAAGCACACCAATGTATTGACAGGAAGAATGAATCAATTCCTGCAGCATGGCCAGGTCATAATTATAATTATGCGACATCAATACAAACACCGTTTGATGGGTGATATTGATTTGTGAAATGCCTTCAGCAGGTTTGGCTACGATTATTTTTTTTGCTGAAGGAAAACGTCTTTCTGTTGCATGTGTTTTTCGGCCATCCATCACCGTTACATGCCAGCCCAATACATCCGCCATTTGTAATAAAGGAAATGCATCGTTGCCGGCGCCTGCAATTACCAGTTCTACTGCTGGCGGTACCAATTCAATAAAAGCAGTTATATTTTCATACTGCTTCATGATGGAAGCGCCGCTCTGTAAAACAGCCTGCACATCGTCTTGTAAGATGGAAGCAAATGATGCTGCATTGCTGATTAATTCCTGTTCGTTGGCAAATAAGCAGGTGCCAATTTGTTCCCCCTGCGGATCAGCTAAAGAGAAGATAGTAGCCAGCACACTGTTATTGCTTTGTGTGGCTGCCATTTCCAGTAATTGGATGGGATTGTTTTGAACTGCTGCATCAATGGGTTCAAACAAAATATGTACAATGCCGTTGCAACCGAGCTGTATGCCGAAGCTGTTATCATCTTCATCCATACTATCATAGGTCACTAATTTATTTTGCTGTTGGTTAATCGCCAGTAACGCTTTTCTTAAAGCATCACCTTCCAGACATCCGCCACTAATCGCTCCCGTTAGTTCACCATCTTCTGTTACCAGCATTCTTGCACCGGGCCTGCGATAAGACGAACCTTCCACATGCACTACCGTAGCTAACGCTGTCTTTTTACCGGCAGCTTTTGCTTTTTTATAAGAGGCAACAATGTCTTCAATCTCTTTCATCTGCCTTGCAATTAATCAGGTAAGTAAGCACCATTATCTAACCAAAGCTTAAACTGTGCGGTGAATTCTTCATGAGAAAGCGGTGGCATCTTTTTTCCTTCAGCAGGATGCCAGCCAGCCAGCACCAAAGTATCAGAAGTAATATGATTCATCAAATCTTCTTTTGTCTTATTCCCGTTTTGTGCAGGATCAAGCAACTGTGCTGCCAAATCATGTGGACTTCTTCCTTCAAAAATCATTTTCATATCAGCAGGTGGCATGCTCCATTTTGGATTGCCCGGAGGCGTATTGAGTCCGGGTTGATTTTGGTCCTGGTGGCAGTTGGAACATTTGGAGGCAAACATGCCATGACCATCTTTGCCACGCTTTACATTTTGTGTATGCAGTTTGCTTTCATCGCCTTGTAAGGGTACATCACCGGCAGGATGACAGTTCATACAGCGTGGACTCATGAGCACCGCATACACCTGCATAAATGCTTTTTTTGAAAGGATGCTGTCTGCAGCAGGGGAATGGACAACAGTATTGTTTTTAAAAGAAGAAGTACTGATATACACAGTGGATACTACCAGTAACAAAAACACGCTTTTCTTTAATGATACGGTTTTAATAACTTTTTTGAACATAGCTGATGATTCTTTTGGGTGAGTCACCCCCACAGGGTGGCTCACCCTTATTATTATTTCTTCTTGACTGCTTTATTCCAGGTAAGCCAACCTTGTGTGGTGACTCCCCCATTTTTTATCCTCTTAAATTAATTTCTCCAAATGGTGATTGCCTGATGCGTTTGCCGGTGGCAGCAAAGATGGCATTGAGCACAGCAGGTGCTGTTGGCGGATAGCCGGGTTCACCCACGCCACCCATTTCATCACTGCTGTCTGCAATATGTACATCAATTTCAGCAGGTGCTTCATTGATACGCAATACCCGGAAATTGTGGAAGTTGTTTTGCTGCACCACACCATCTTTAAAAGTAATAGCGCCATACAGTGCATTGGAGAGTGCATAGTTCACGCCACTTTCAACCTGCATTTTTACACCATCAGGATTTACTGCAAGGCCGCAATCTATGGCTGCAGTGATCTTATGCACTTTCACCAGTCCATCATCACCTACAGAAACTTCAGCTACCTGTGCACAAAAACTTTTGAATGATTCATGCACGGCAATACCGTGGAAATGCCCTTCCGGCAAAGCTTTGCCCCAGCCTGCTTTTTCTGCTGCCAGGTTCAATACCCGTAAATGCCTTGGTGAACTTTTTAATAACATGCGGCGATATTCCACCGGATCTTTACCAGCCAAATGCGCCAGTTCATCTATCATGCCTTCCATTGCACCGGCAGTATGTGTATGACCAACCGAACGCAACCACAAAGTAGTAATGCCCAACTTTGGCGAATGTATGTTCACTAAATAATTGGGAATGGCTTTAAAGTAAGGTGAATCACTGATGCCTTCCACTGCAGCACCACCATCATCACCCGGTAAGTTTTGTCCTACTGCGGTATGATGCCAGTAAAGCGGCATGCCATTGGCGTCAATGCCAGCCTTGATGCGGTGTAAAAAAGAAGGACGGTAATAACCACCGGTGGTATCATCTTCCCTTGACCAAATCATCTTAATTGTTTTGCCGCTTGCTTTGGCAATATGAACAGCTTCCACCACAAAATCAGAATCAGGCGTAGCCCTGCGGCCGAATGCGCCTCCCAGGAACGGTGTATAAAGGCTCACCTGGTTTTGATCAATGCCCAGCACTTTTGCAGCAGCGGCCTGGTCACCAAATGGCATTTGAGTGCCCGTCCAGATCTCACATTTTTTGCCATCAAATTTTACGGTGCAGTTGAGTGGTTCCATAGCAGCATGCGCCAGGTAGGGGAAGGTATAATCCACTTCCAATTTTTTTACTGCCTTCGGCATGGCTGCATCCACATCGCCGCCCTTTGCTTTTTCTGTTCCTTTTGTATCGGCCAGTCTTTTAAATTCTTCCAGTTGTTTTACAGAATCTACTGCACCATTTTCACCGGCATTCCATTCTACCACCAATGCATTTCTTCCCTGTGTTGCTGCCCAGTAATTATCCGCAATTACCGCGATACCTGTAGGAATTTGTACCACATCCACCACGCCTTTGATGGCTTTTGCTTTGGATGCATCAAAAGATTTTACGGTACCCTTCATCACTGGCGGATGCGCTACCACGGCTATCTTCATGCCGTCTACTTTCACATCAATACCAAATACAGCGCTTCCATTTACTTTGGCAGGAGCATCCAATCTTTTTACGCCTTTGCCAATGTATTTCCATTCTTCTTTTTTACGCAATGGAATGTCAGCAGGTGGCTTGATGGCGTTGGCAGCTTCAGCCAATTGACCATAGCTTAATTTTTTACTTCCGTTTATTACAAAACCGTTTTCTGTTTTTAATGCAGAAGGTTTTACGTTCCATTTTTTTGCAGCGGCTTCCACCAATAAAATTCTTGCAGTAGCGCCCGCCTTGCGATAACGGTCAAACTCAGAGTAAGTAGTGCTGGACCCGCCTGTGCCCTGCATGCCCCATTCTGTATGGAAATAAGGTTTGCCCGGAGGTGCATGTTCTATTTTAATATTCTTCCAGTCTGCATCCAGTTCTTCTGCAATCAGCATGGTGAGGGTGGTCCAGATGCCCTGGCCCATTTCCACGTGTGCCAATATTACTTTAATGCTGTTGTCTGAACCAATTTTTAGAAAGGCATTGGGCGCAAATGTGATGGCATCATCCGGCGGTGTTAAAAAGTTTTTGAACCTCCCTGCAAAAG
>CAZDHQ010000330.1:0-5684 GCA_964505135.1 uncultured Ferruginibacter sp. | reverse complement strand
TAAAAGGGGGATAAAAAAGCGGTGTCTTTAGAATTTAAAAACCCACGGATGCCCGTTTCAGCATCTGTTACGGAAGACTGCAAATTGCTTAGGTTGGTAATAACGGCATTGGTATGATCAACCGATTCTGTTTGTTTAATTAATGCACGGTTAGAATAAAATGTAATCAGGTAACTGATAAGTAAGAGAATAAATGCAATGATATAGCCGGCAATAATGCGGTAATCGGTTTTAAACATTGCGAAGGCGGTTTTAAGAAAGCGTCCTTTCGTTGATGCAGTTTGTTGCTGGTAAGCCATCTTTTATTGCTGCACGAATTTTACTGTGAATAAAGTTATGAAAGCATTACAATAACGTTTTCAAAAAGCTGGATCATGAAAATATTGAAATTGTTGCAGACTTGTATCTCAATAAGTGTTCCAAGGAATTAAGGTGCAATAATGAATAATAATTCCTAAATCCAAAACTACTATAAATGTTTGGGGAATTTATTTCCCACATATCAATATTGTACCTGCGATAGAATGAAATATATCCGCAATTCAGCTTTCGTTTTCGGGTAACTATTCGCATTTGAAATTGGTGTGATATTGGTTTGAATAACTATAATTATTCACAATCATTAAAAATTAAATTTATGAGCACAGGAAAAATTCTTACAGGCGTAGCTGCAGGAATTGCAGCAGGAGCAATCATTGGTATTTTATTGGCTCCGGATAAAGGATCTGAAACCAGGAGAAAAATTGCACAAAAAGGAAATGATTTAAAGGATAGCATCAAGTCAAGATTTAGCTCACTGGTGGATGATGTGGTAGATGAATATGAAAATACAAGGGATGCCGCTGGAGATGCCGTACAAAGAGGAAAAGAAAAAGTGCAGAATATGAAAGCAGATGTAAGACAAGCACTTTCTTAATTTGAATCGGTAAACAAAAAATTATGGAAAAGCAGGCAAATGCCTTTGAGGATTTGTTTAGTAAAACCAACGATTACCTGGAAACAAAGGTAGAGTTACTAAAATTGCAGGCAGTTAGTAAATCCTCTGCCGTAGCATCTTCCGTTGTTTCCAGTATTGTTGTTGGATTACTATTGGTAATGGTGGTAATTCTATTGAATATAGGGCTGGCACTCTGGATTGGACAGTTGATTGGTGAAAGCTACATTGGCTTTTTTATTGTAACAGGGTTTTATATTTTGCTGCTGCTGATTGTGATTGCAACCCGTAGAAGAATTATTGGCACCCCGGTTAAAAATTTATTTATCAAAGCTTTTCTTAATTAATGGTTATGTCTTATTCGCATGTGAAAAATAGTGACCAGTTAGAGGAAGTGATTTTGCAATTGACTGCTAAGAACAAAATGCAAAAAGAAGAAATGCGATTACATTTTGATCATGTACTGGAAACTATGAAGCCGGCTAACCTCATACGTTCTACCTTTAACGACATTACAAAAAGCCCCGGTTTTACAAAGTCTGCCATTACTGGCGGATTAGCACTGGGTGCCGGGTTACTTTCTAAAAAAATAATTGTTGGAAGGTCAGGTGGATTTTTGAAAAGATTGGTAGGAATGGCAGCAGGTTTTGCTTTAAAGAAAACCATTGCCAAAAATTCCAATAAAATAGCCGCCACTGGTGTAAACCTGCTAAAAAAAATGTCAAACAAAGCATAGAGGATCTTAATATATGTTTAACGAAGGCCGCATCCATTTGGATGCGGCCTTTTACATATTACACTAAAAAGTCTGCGGCCTTTGTCAATTAAAAAAATAGCCCTACTTTTGCGCCGCCGAAAGCTTCAGCAGGAAGAGTATGGTATTGATGAAGGAACTGAACTATTTGGCATTATATGAGAGCATAAACACACCATATTACCCCAAACCCTGTATAACGGGCTTACTCACGGGGGATTAGAGCTTAACTAGCTAATAGAGTTCCGTATAGATATAAAGTACAAGAGTGCGACGCCACTGAAGCTTATTAAAGATTCAATGGCCCGGCTCAAAAGAATAACAACAAAACACAAATAATAAATAACAATACAATGGCAGATTTACGTTTTCAACGCAATTTTGGTATTGCCGCTCATATTGACGCCGGTAAAACCACTACTACCGAGCGTATTTTACGTTACACGGGAATGATTCATAAAATTGGTGAGGTGCATGATGGCGCCGCTACCACAGACTGGATGGAACAGGAAAAAGAACGTGGTATCACGATCACTTCTGCTGCTGTTAGCTGCCAGTGGAACTTCCCAACGGTGCTGGGTAAAGCTACTCCAGACACAAAGAAGTACAACTTTAACATCATTGATACTCCGGGCCACGTGGACTTTACTGTAGAAGTAGAGCGTTCCATGAGGGTGCTGGATGGTCTGATTGCATTGTTTAGTGCGGTGGATGGTGTGGAGCCTCAGTCTGAAACTGTATGGCGCCAGGCTAACCGTTACAATGTACCACGTATCGGTTTCGTAAATAAGATGGACCGTGCAGGTGCTGACTTCCTGATGGTGGTTAAGCAGGTGATTGATATGCTGGGTTCTAAAGCAGTTCCTTTGCAATTGCCAATCGGTGCTGAAGATAACTTTAAAGGTGTGGTTGATTTGATCAAGATGAAGGGTATTATCTGGCACATGGAAACAGAGGGAATGACCTTTGATGAAATTCCAGTACCAGAAGATATGGTGGAAGAAGCAAACGAATGGAGGGCTAAGCTGGTAGAAGCTGTTGCTGAATACGATGATAATTTGATGGAAAAATTCTTTGATGATCCAAATACCATCACAGAAGCTGAAATGCATGAAGCAATCCGCAAGGCTACCATTGATTTATCAATTGTGCCAATGATGTGTGGTTCTTCATTTAAGAATAAGGGTGTACAAACTGCACTGGATGCGGTTTGCCGCTACCTGCCTTCACCGGTAGATATCGAAGCGATTAAAGGAACTGATCCTGATACAGGCGAAGAACTGACTCGTAAGCCAGATCCAAAAGAACCATTTGCGGCTTTGGCGTTTAAGATCATGACTGATCCATTTGTAGGTCGTTTGGCGTTCTTCCGTTGCTACTCTGGTCACCTGGATGCTGGTTCTTATGTATTGAACGTAAGAAGTGGTAAGAAAGAAAGGATCAGCCGTATCATGAAGATGTTTGCTAATAAGCAAAACCCAATTGACTTTATCGAAGCGGGTGATATTGGTGCAGCGGTAGGTTTTAAAGAAATTAAAACCGGTGATACTTTGTGTCACGAAGATCACCCGATCACTTTGGAAAACATGTTTATTCCAGAGCCGGTAATCGCTATTGCGGTAGAACCTAAAACACAGGCTGACGTTGATAAAATGGGTATGGCCATCGCTAAACTGGTGGAAGAAGATCCAACATTACGTGTAAACACTGACGAAGATACAGGACAAACCATCCTTCGTGGTATGGGTGAGTTGCACCTGGAGATCATCGTTGACCGTATGCGTCGTGAGTTTAAAGTAGAAGTAAACCAGGGTGCACCGCAGGTGGCTTACAAAGAGGCATTTGCTGCTTCTGTTGAACACCGTGAAGTGTTGAAGAAACAATCGGGTGGTCGTGGTAAGTTCGCTGATATCGTTTTTGAAATCGGACCTGCTGATGAAGAATGGCTGAAAGAAAACGAAGGCAAGCACTTCCAGTTTGTAAACGATTTGTTTGGTGGATCTATTCCAAAAGAATTTGTTCCTGCCATCACCAAAGGTTTTGAAACTGCAATGGGTACTGGTGTATTAGCTGGTTATCCATTAAGAGATATGAAGGTTCGTGTTTTTGATGGTAGCTACCACGATGTGGATTCTGATGCCATGAGCTTTGAATTGTGCGCTAAAGCTGGTTTCCGTGAAGCTGGTAAAAAAGCAAAGCCAACATTATTGGAACCAATCATGAAAGTAGAAGTTTTGACTCCGGATCAATACATGGGTGATGTAACGGGTGACCTGAACCGCCGCCGCGGTATGCTGGAAGGTATGGACAGCCGTGCTAACCTGCAGGTAATTAAAGCCAAAGTTCCACTGAGTGAAATGTTTGGTTATGTTACACAGTTGCGTTCATTGTCTAGTGGCCGTGCAAGCTCTACGATGGAGTTCAGCCACTATGCACCAGCTCCAAACAACATTGCAGAAACAGTGATTGCAAAGAGCAAAGGGAAGTTGAAAGTGGAAGAAGAATAAGACGCACCTATCCCCTAAAGGGGAACTGGGAAGAGTATACTAACTACAAGCCCTGTACGAAAGTGCAGGGTTTTGTTTTTGTCCTGAGCGGAGTCTAAGGATGTTAAAGCTGACAGTACTGAGCGAAGTCGAAGCACGGGTTATCAAGAAATTCTTTTTGTAACCAGCAGAAGTTTTTCATGGCGTCATCGTTGCGTCGCACACTTGTGCTTTATAAATAAAGCATCTTGTCTTATAAAGATTTAATTTAGCAGTGATGAAGAAAAAGTTTCTTAGCTCTGTGTTTTTTCTTTTGGGTTTTCAAATCATTTGCTATTGCCAGGTAGATAAGAAAAAAGCGATGAAAAATGTGGTGCTACAATTGATTAAGAACTTATCAATCTGTGATACAACTGCCATCATGGGTATGTATGATACGTCATATTCTCACATCAATCAAAGTGTCTATCGTAGTTTTATCAAGCAACAAATTGTAACAAACTGTAAACTTTACAATACCATTCTTCTTAAATACTCAACTCCTAACATCGACAGTTTAAAATACAAAACAGATGCTGAAGGAGCGAATGTTGTAGCATTGCCGCTTGTACAAAAGGTTGACTCAAGTTTAAATATTAGAAGTGCTACTCTTTATGTTAGATTTTATCCAAGTCGGTTTTTTTATACAGATAAATTTTTGTCCTTTGTAGTTGCTCAACAAGAATTAATTCCCAGGTCAGATAAAATAAAGCCTTTAGATATGAAATTGCCTATAAAAGAAAGATATAAACTTTAAGTGCTCACTCATACACCGGAAACGGATTCCCTCTATGGCAAGTATTACATGAAACAGCATTGAGCTGGTAATCTGCTTTACCCACCGTATCTTCTGCAAAATATTTTCGGTTGACGTCAATGCTCATCCGCATCATTTTTCTTGCCTGATCTTTCATACTGTTGTCCAGTGAAAAGTCGAGATCACCATTGTTTGTTTGCAGGCCGGTAAAGTCTTTTGGTTTAGCATGGCAAAATTCGCAGTCTACCTTTAGCGCTTTGGTAAAAGCGTTCATCACACTGTCTAACTGTTTGTCACTAATATTTTGCGGCAATACCTTAAGGTTTTTAAACTGAGCCGGTTGTTTTGTATTGGCTGCTATGCCAAGCAACACAAACAAACCAAGAAGGGAGATAGTAGTAATTTTTTTCAATAGCTGGATGATTAATATGAGCACAATATTAAACACAACAGCTTTATGAGTATCGAATTAAATGGTAAAAAAGTGTAAATAAAAGTGTAAAAAATCACTGGCTGTTGAAGGCCGGTGATGATTGATTGTTGACTATACTTTAAGCCTGCTTTTCCAAAAAGTTTTTTAAACTGGTATTGATCAGCCAGGTCCAGCCTTCCATAAAGTTTTCTTTTGCAAACGCATTGTTGGCAGTTGTAGGGAAGCTTTCGATGCCTTCGTGTGTCAGGCGAACTTTGGTATTGCTGCCTTCAGCAAATAAT
>CAZDHQ010000329.1:0-5688 GCA_964505135.1 uncultured Ferruginibacter sp. | reverse complement strand
GAAAAGCCAAATAGTTTTTCGGCACCGCTGTTCCAGGTAATGATGCGCCGGTTTAGGTCTCTTGAAAAAATGGCTTCTGAACTTTGCTCCACAATACTGGCCAGGTGTTCTACCTGGTCTCTTAATTTTTTTTGTTCAGTGATATCATAATTTACAGAAATATAGCCGGTAACTTCCTTCATTTCATTCCTGATAGTAGACAGTGAGGCATAAATATGAATGTCTTTACCGGCTTTGGTTTTCCGTTTTAAATCGCCTGACCAATGGTCTTTTTCGTTCACAAAGCTTTTTAATCTAAATATTTCTTCAATTGATAAATCAGTTTGAAGAACTTCATTTGCCTTTCTACCTATCACCTCTGCTTTACTGAAACCATATAATCTTTCAGCTCCTCTGTTCCAGCTGGTGATTACAATAGATGCATCAGTTGTGTAAATTGCATCATTGGCCTGGTCAATCTGCCGGTACAGTAATTCCAGTTGTTCCTGTATTCTTCTTTTTTCAGTAATGTCTCTTGTAATCTTAGTATATCCATATAATTTTCCATCCTCATCTTCTAATGCAGTAAAAAGTACATTGGCCCAAAATAGAGAGCCATCTTTTTTTACACGCCAGCCTTCGCTATCATAAAACCCTTTTTCTCTGGCGATTGCCAAATTGCGATAGGGCTCATTCTTCTTAACATCTTCTTCTGTGTAAAAAAGAGAGATTGGCTTGCCAATGATTTCTTCTTCTTTGTAACCTTTAATGAACTCAGCTCCACGGCTCCAGCTCACTATGGTACCTTCCGGATTAAGCATCAATACAGCATAGTCCTTTATGTTATTTGCCAGCAGTTCAAAATGTTTTTCGGTTTGCTGCCTTTGCTTTTCTCGCAGCCATTTTTTCTCTTTATTAAAAAGAACCAGCAATAGAATGAAAGCTACTACAGCTATTGCAATAAAAATGGTTTGCTCAGCAAGTGCGTTATTGGCATTTCGTTCGCTTTCTTCTGCCAGCAGCTGGGTCTCTCTTTGCTGCAGTTCTGTAGTAAGCCTTTTTATATTACTGAGGTACTGAATAAAACCGCCTGCAGATATAATATACAGTGCATGGTTATTACTTACTTTTCCACGCAAGGCAACAATACTATCAGAAAATATAATGCGTTTGTTTACATAGTAGGATACAGAATCCAGCAGCATTTGCTGGTAGCTTTTATCACCAATCATGGTTTTCAATTCAGTCGCCTGTGTCGGGAATACTTCCTTTGATTTTTTGTATGCATCTAAAAATTGCGGATAGCCGCTAAAAAGATAGGCTCTTGAATTAGTTTCAATTTCATTAGCAGTAAATGATAGCCTTTCGCTGGCAAATAAAAGATTATGTGATTGGGAAATTAGGTTAGCTGATTTTTTTTTGTATTGTTCCTGCCGGTAATAGATGCCCAGCACAGCAAAGAATAAAAACAGGGCTAAAATAAAAGCCACAGTAAATGCCTGTGTGATGCTTAATTTAAAATGCATTGAAAATATTTTACGATGCAGGAAACGGAACAGATTATAACAATAAAATATCCTGCCGGTTTTGATTGACTTTAAAGTTAACAACAAAATCGGCATTTCATAGCCTAAAATCTGTTTATTACATTAGCGGTTGCTAACGTTGGCCAATACACTAAAATAGAAGAAAATAGATTTAATCCTTCCTTTGTTTAGCAATTAAAAACAAATGGCAATAATTTTTTTGCCATGATTAAAGCTGTTTGATATTTATTATTACCTTTTAGCCCCGAATACTTTATCTACTAAAAGAACGATTATGCCACAAAAGAAAATTTTGCTGAACGAATCAGAAATGCCGCAGCACTGGTACAACATTATGGCTGATATGCCCAACAAACCACTTCCTCCACTGCATCCCGGAACAAAGCAGCCTGTAGGCCCTGATGACCTGGCGCCTATCTTCCCGATGGATTTGATTTTGCAGGAAGTAAGTACAGATCGCTATATTGAAATTCCCGACCAGGTACAGGAGATATATAAAATATGGCGTCCCACACCGGTGATGAGGGCTTATGGTTTGGAAAAATTATTGGATACGCCGGCAAAGATTTATTATAAATATGAAGGCACCAGCCCCAGCGGATCACACAAACCCAACACCGCTGTGCCGCAGGCTTATTACAATAAAAAGGCAGGCGTAAAAAGATTGACTACCGAAACTGGTGCTGGTCAATGGGGAACTGCATTAAGTTTTGCCTGCAAGCAATTTGATTTGGGCTGTGAGATTTACATGGTACGCATCAGCTACGATCAAAAGCCTTACCGCAAGTTTATGATGAACACCTTTGGTGCAGAAGTATATGCTTCACCAAGCGACCGTACGCAGGCGGGTAGAAATATTTTGGCACAAGACCCATCATCCACCGGCAGCCTTGGCATTGCCATTTCGGAAGCCATTGAAAGAGCCGTGCAGGATGAGCAAACAAAATATTCATTGGGCTCTGTATTGAACCATGTATTGATGCACCAGACGATCATTGGCCAGGAATGTATCAAGCAATTGGAATATGCAGGAGATTATCCCGATATAGTGATTGCGCCGTTGGGTGGCGGTAGTAATTTTGCCGGCATCTCATTTCCTTTCTTGAGAGAAAATATTGTGAATGGAAAGAAGACGAGATTTATTGCCGTAGAGCCGGCATCTTGCCCAAAATTAACCAAGGGTGTTTTTAAATATGATTTTGGTGATACCGCTGGATACACACCATTGTTGCCGATGTATACATTGGGCCACAACTTTAGGCCAGCCAGCATACATGCAGGCGGATTACGCTATCATGGTGCAAGCGTACTCTGCAGCCAGTTATTAAAAGATGGGTTGATAGAAGCGCAGGCATTACAGCAACTAGAGTGTTTTGATGCCGGTGTAAAGTTTGCAAGAGCAGAAGGCATCATACCAGCACCCGAAGCAACGCATGGTATTGCACAAGTAATAAGAGAAGCAGAGCAGGCAAAGAAAGAAGGCGTATCAAAAACCATCCTGTTTAATTTATGCGGACATGGCTTTGTAGACATGCAGGCCTATGCAGATTATTTTGAAGGCAAACTCAGCGATCATCATTTTACAGATGCAGAGCTTACAGCAAACTTAGCAGAGATAGAACCGCTGCAGCCGGCATAAAGCCATTTCACACAAAGAACACAACGGAAAGAACCACGGGACAACGAAAGGCAATGACGATCGTTGTTTCGTTGTTTTTCTTTGCGTCCGTTGTGTGAAACTCCTTTGCGTCTTTGCGTGAACCATGCGTTGTTCCGTTGTGTGAAACCTCCGCTTTTGTCGCAGCCAACTCCCATTTGGTCGAGAATCTGATTTATATCCTTTCATTGCAGGAAAATAAATTTTACTTTAGTCCCCATTACGTTATCTATAACCACTCAAGTCTTGCTTATGAAGAATATATTATTGCAACGCATTGCTCTCAGCCTGTTTTCCTGCCTGGCAATTTCCACCGCCTTTGCACAGGAACAACCAGTTTTTAAAACAGTAGGCAATAGCAATGGACCCACACTAGGTTATGCGCCGCAGTCAGGCGTTCAAATTCTTTCCATCAGCGGGTTAAAGTTTAAAGATCTCAACAAGAACAGTCAACTGGATCCATATGAAGATTGGCGTTTACCCGTAGACGTTAGGGCCAAAGACCTGGCATCTAAAATGACCCTGGAACAGATAGCAGGCTTGATGCTGTACAGTGCACACCAATCTATCCCTGCAGCACCAAGAGGATTTGGTGCAGGTACCTACAATGGCAAACCTCTGGACTCCAGTGGGCTTAAGCCTTACGATTTATCTGATCAGCAAAAGAAATTTTTAAAAGAAGATAACCTGCGCCACGTGCTGGTAACACGGGTGCTAAGCACCGAGGTAGCAGCTAAGTGGAATAACAACGTACAGGCATTTGTAGAAGGGCTTGGATTGGGCATTCCGGCCAATAACAGTTCTGATCCACGCAATGCTGTTGTAGCCAATGCAGAATATAATTTAGGAGCAGGTGGCAGCATTTCCATGTGGCCGGAGTCTATTGGTATGGCCGCCACATTTGATCCATCATTGGTACTGCAGTTTGGGCAAATAGCCGGACAAGAGTACAGGGCATTGGGTATTGCAACAGCCTTGTCACCCCAGGTAGATTTAGCAACAGAGCCTCGGTGGAGCCGCTTTAATGGCACCTTTGGTGAGAATCCGCAATTGGCGGCAGATATGGCCCGTGCTTATATTGATGGTTTTCAAACATCCACCGGCGCAGCAGAGATAAAAAACGGCTGGGGCTTTCATAGTGTGAATGCGATGGTAAAACACTGGCCCGGCGGAGGCCCTGAAGAAGGCGGTCGTGATGCACATTTTGCTTACGGAAAATTTGCGGTGTATCCCGGTGATAATTTTAAAACACATTTGATCCCGTTTGTAAATGGTGCATTCAAGCTAAATGGCAAAACAAAATCTGCGGCAGCAGTGATGCCTTATTACACTATCTCTTATAACCAGGATTCAAAATATGGTGAAAATGTAGGCAATGGTTACAGCAGGTACATGGTAACCGATTTGCTCCGCAATAAATACGGATACGATGGCGTGGTGTGTACCGACTGGCTGGTAACAGCAGATGAAGGCAAAACACCCGATGCATTTTGGGGTAAATCATGGGGTATGGAAAAAGCAAGCGTAGCAGAAAGACATTACAAAGTATTGATGGCAGGCGTAGACCAGTTTGGAGGCAACAATGATGCAGGCCCGGTGATAGAAGCCTACAACATGGGCATCAAAGAACATGGAATAGATTTTATGCGCAAGCGTTTTGAACAGAGTGCGGTAAGGCTGCTCCGTAATATTTTTCAAACAGGGCTATTTGAAAATCCCTATTTAGATCCTGCAAAGTCTGCTGCAATTGTTGGCAGCGCTGATTTCATGAAAGCCGGTTACCAGGCACAATTAAAATCAGTAGTGCTCTTAAAAAACAAAGGCAATGTATTGCCATTGGCAAAAACTAAAACGGTTTACATCCCCAAACGTACCGTGCCTGCAGGCAGGGATTGGTTTGGCAATGTATCACCGGAAAGAGTGGAATCACCCATCAACATGGACATTGTAAAAAAATATTTTAATGTAACAGATGATCCATCCAAAGCAGATGTGGCGATTGTGATTGTGAAAGGCCCGGCAGGTGGTGTGGGCTATAGTGCAGAAGACAGGAAGAATGGTGGCACCGGTTATGTGCCTATCAGTTTACAGTATGGTGAATATTCGGCTACAGGTGCCCGTGAGCATAGTATTGCTGCCGGTGATCCGGTAGTAGATCCAGCTATTAAAGACAGAACTTACAAAGACAAAAAATTTACTGCGTCCAATACTGCCGATCTTAAATTGATATTGGATACAAAAACAGCCATGGGCAACAAACCCGTTGTTGTAAACATGATGCTCAGCAATCCGGCCGTGGTAGCGGAGTTTGAAAAGAACGTGGAAGGTCTGGTAGTAACCTTTGGTGTACAGGACCAGGCACTGCTTGATATCCTCAGCGGCGCTGCAGAACCATCCGGTTTATTGCCCTTGCAAATGCCCGCCAATATGCTCACCGTTGAAAAACAAAAAGAAGATGTGCCACAGGATATGGAACCGCATAAAGACAGTGAAGGACATAGCTAT
>CAZDHQ010000328.1:0-5689 GCA_964505135.1 uncultured Ferruginibacter sp. | reverse complement strand
AAGAAATTTAAAATTGAACTGAACATAAATATTGCGATTAGTTGTCTAGTCATTCTTGTAGTAATTAACATCTTGAGCCAGATGGAATAAATGTGCCTGATGGGGAGCTATCATATCACTGTGATTCATTCACTAATTTTTTTGCTAATTGTAAGTAATGATAAGACAAAGGAACCAAGCTATCCGTTGCTGGTAAGTTATCAGTATTTTCAGACTTATATATTAGCTTATCCTCATCAAAAAAATAAACTGCGCCACCGGCATTCCTGGAAATAAAGCCCGGTTTAAAATGCATAGTTAATACCCGTGCCAGTTTTTCATTCAAGAAACTAAACTGTATTCTTTCTTCCTGTTTTGCACCATGTCCACCATGCGCTACCTGAAAACCTCCAATGACATTTGCTTTATCAATTACAATTGCCACGAAATAGTGAGAAGAGTCTATTTCCTTCTTAAAGTTTTGAAATGAACGAAGCTGTTGTTTGTTACAGTTGTTTATAATGGTTTTCACCTTCTTCATTATCACTACACTGTCTCTGGATTTATCAACGACTTGTTGGGCCTTTGAATGAAAAGGAAAAGTTTCGGCCAGCAGCAAAAAAACTGAGTATACTGAAAAAGCTTTCGTGGTTTTGATAATGGTTAAAGTCATAGAAACTATTTTTATTGAGCCGAACTCATAAATGTAGGGATTAAAAAAGCCTCCACCCAAAATTAGTTATGAAGACGAACAAGCTAAAACAGCCCATTAATTATGTGGTTTGTTTGGTCACTCATAAACAAATGCTGGAAACTGCGTTGAAAATTGAATAATCTGTAAGACCAGGATTGAGTGACGAAAGGCACCTGCCAAAAGAGATGCGCTATAGCTCTTTTTGTTTTGTAAACAGCCTTGTGCCAGTTGGAGTAGTAACCAGCCGGCACAGGAACGCTAAACACATATCCACGCTGCATTCCTGCGCCATACAGCTTTTCGTTTTGCAAACATTCCTGCGACAGAGGGAGGAGGAGTTTGATAGATTGAAGGCGTGGCGGTAAAAATCATGCATCAAAGCAAATGCTATTTTGGCTTCATCGAGGCTAATGGTAAACAATGCTATTAATGAAATACGAGCATCTTGGTAATTTTAATAAAATTCTTAGAGAGAGATGGGTGTTTAGTGGCAAGAGACTAACAATATAACTACATGTTACCAACTCATTTTAAAGGTTATTTTTTTTAATAATTTTATTTTCTCAAGTTTAGCTAACGCCTGTTCAAAATTATATTTATCTGCATACAATGTACCGAACCATTGATAATTACCAAATGATGCTTGTTTTACATTAGGTCTTGGATCGAGTAAATTGAGTCCGCCGCAGTTATTGCATTTCGCAAGGGCCCAGCCATATGCTGGAATTCCCTCCTCTTTTTCGTTTATATAAGTTTCTAATTCTACTGCACATGTTGTGCACGGCTGTTTTAGTATTTCCACAACTTTTCTTTCTGGAACTTTTAAAGCAAAACCATAGAGCCAAATTTCTAATGCTTTATTGATGTCTATCTTTACAATCGATGCTAATTCATGAAATAAATCGCCAATAAACTCCCGTTCTTCGGTGTCAAAATCTGATTTATTTAAACTTACAAGTTGCTTTTCCAATAAATCTTTGATTTCGTTATCGGGCAGTTTGTTATTTAAACCCTCAATAAGTTTGTCAGCACAAGAATTAAAAAAATTATTAACGAATTTACTCATCTGGGCATCGGATGGAATTAAACCTCTTTCATTCCATGCTTTTTTTGAGAACTTATTTCTTTTCTTAAATTTAGAAAGGTTATCGAATTTTTCCACAGTGATTTTATTTACTTGCTTTATGTATTTGTAGGAAAGTTCATATTATCGAACTGAACAAATCAAAAAAACTGAATCAAGGTTTTTAGCCATAATCAAGCATTCTTGTTAGACGGAGCTTAATGAGATAACGTTAACGAGTACCCTGTTTTTACAACTACACTTGCATTGAGTTTTGACACAATACTGCGACAAACAGCATTGGAGCTAACAGTTACAGCTTTGGCGCAACTTATAATTACATCCGTATTTGCATCTGGTATTTTATTGCAGCTCCAGTTCTGCAGGTTTTCCCAACTGCCATCTACAGCGCCGGTAAAATAGTTTACAAAAGTAAGCTGAACTGGTTGGCCGATACTACTGCCTGCAACACATCTATACCTGTATCCATATAATGAAGAACTGGCAGCCGTTATATGTAAGCTGGGCGTTTGTGTGCCAGAGTAGGTTGCATTTTCAGAAATATTTGCAAAGCCAGAGCCGTTGTCAACCTGCCATTGATAAGATGCTCCCGCCTGCTCAGACAGCAAAGTAATGCTGGCACCGGCACATGTTTCTCCTTCAGCAAATCCAATATTACTCCTGAGCACCGACACCGTATTGTCGCCATTATTGGCAACAATAATATCGGGCTTATTATCCCCGTTAATATCTGCTATGTTTATTCCTTGTGGATTGCTGCCGGTTGGGTAATCCAGCTTGGCGGCAAAGCTGACTGCACCGTTTAAACTTTTATTAATGAGAACAGAAACGGATGCATCATAGAAATTTGCTACACAGGCATCTGGCAAATCGTCTCCATTTACATCGCTTACATTTATGCTGATGGGGCCTGCACCTGCAGGAAAATCAACTTTTGCTGCAAAAGCTATCAAACCATTAGTTACTGTATTTTTAAACACTGAAATACTATTAGCAGCAGCATTGGTTACCAGTATATCGGCTTTGCCATCTGCATTAATGTCTTGCAGAAAAACAGCCATAGGCTGACTGCCTGTATTTAAATCTGTTTTTTCACCAAAGGCAATGTCGCCCGAACCATTGCTAGTATTCTTTAACACAGAAACAGTGTTAGCCTGGGAGTTTACTACTATTATTTCAGGCAAACGATCCTGGTTAATATCTACAGCACATAAACCTACCGGACCGGCACCCACCGCAAAAGAAACACCATTTGCAAACGATATAAGTCCTATGCCTCCGCTGGTGTTACGCAATACCGAAATGCTAGAGCTATTCAAATTGGAGAGAATAATGTCAGGTCTTCCATCAAGGTCCACATCGCTGATAACAATACTTCTTGGGTTGGATCCTGATGGAAATGTTTCAGCATCTGCATAAGAAACGGAATTTGCAATGGCCAGGTTTTTAAAAACAGAAACAGTGCTGCTGTTATAGTTCGCAGTGGCCATATCCAGTTTTCCATCTCCATCAAAATCTCCATATGCTATATCAGCAGGTTGCAGGCCGGTTGATTTACCTGCTGCTGATGTAAAATCAATACTGCTACCCTGGCTATTATTGGCAAACAGCGAAATAGTATTAGAAGAAAAATCTGCAACTGCAATATCAGCTTTGCTATCCACATCCATAGAAAGAATAGAAGTAGCATAAGGGCTCCCCCCAGTTGTAAAATCTATTTTACCTGCAAAAGATTTATCCGTCATTGCATCACAGGTATTGCCACCATTAAAAATAATATTGAATGAACCCTGCGCATATCCTGTTAGGCTATTAGCGGTAACAGTAATTGCTTTACCTGAGGCACCTTTTGGAATTTTAATGGTTAGTAGGGTATCCATAGCCGTTAGTACCGATGCTTTTACGGCACCTACGTATACAATATTGTTTGCTGTGATATTGCTAAAATGCTGGCCCTTAATAGTTACAACAGTGCCCGCAGGACCGCTGGCAGGGCTAAATGAAGATATCAGAGGAGGTAAAGCACAGGTACCAGTGTTCATAAATCCATCAATGCTGCCGGTTCCATAAGCATTCACAATTGCAATGGTGCCTGTGGCTCCGGCACCGGGCACAGCTTTAATAACCGTATCAGATAAAACGGTAAAAGATGCAGCCTGTAAACCACCAAAGCTTACAGAACTGGCACCTGTAAAGTTTGTTCCTTTTATGGTAACAGCAGAATCGGCACAAGCACTAAGTGGGGAAAATGAAACAAGGTTTGGTACTTCAATGATGTTTCTTATTAACGACAATTGATTGTTCGTTCGATAAGTGGCACAAATATCAGGTTTACCATCCAAATCCATATCGGCAACTGCCATACCCCATGAAGCAAACTCTGCAAGTGGAATTTTAACCTGTTTTGTAAATGATAAAGAACCTGGTGCAGATGCATTTCTAAATATGCTGACCGATTCATCAAACTGATTGGCCACCACAATATCAGGCTTCCCATTTCCATCCATATCTGTTATAGAAATTGCATAAGGATAATCAGCGACATCGGTCCTCAAATCCAGTTTAGTTTCAAAATTTACCGAGTTGCCAACACTTATATTTCTAAATACTGACACTGTCCCCGTATCATTGTAATTGTTATTGCTTACCGCAACGTCCTGCTTTCCATCCCCATCAAAGTCTCCAACAGCAATACCTTCGGGGTTAGACACTGTAGTGGTAGGGAAATCTATTTTAGAATTGAAAGAAATATTACCCGGCGAACTTGTATTGATAAAAACAGAAAAAGACTGGCTGTATTGATCAGCTACTAAAATATCGGGTTTGTTATCCTCATTAATATATCCAATTGCCACCTGCCTGGGTGAATTAGCAGTGGTTAGATCAATGAAAGGGGCAAAAGAAAGAATACCACCAAAGCTTGTGTTTCTATGTACAGAGACAATGTTATAGTCCTTACTTGACGAAGCAAAATCAGGTTTCCCGTCACCATCAAAATCGGCCACTGCAATTCCAAAGCCACCATTGGTTGCAATATTTTGGGCCTGTCCAAAGGAGATATTCCCCGCTGTGCTTGCGTTTTTAAAAATTGACACGGTTGAGTTGTAAGTAGGTGCTACAATGTCTGGCTTGCCGTCTCCATCCATATCTTCTGAAGTAATATAATAACTGATATTAGGTGATGCCATCTCAATAGGAGTTGCTATTGAAAAGTTTCCAGGCGTACTGGTGTTTCTAGCCACTGCAACTTTTAAAATCAGGGGACCTCCTGTAGTGCCATAGCAGCCAGCATAAACATCTGGTTTTCCATCATTGTCCATATCCTTTATCCCCATACAAACAATGGCAGTGTTATAATTGAAGTCTACCCTTGTTGCAAAAGAACTTTTTGTGATGGCTCCGCCGCCTGGGAAAGTTATATTAAAGGGGGTTGCTGAGTAGCCTGTTAATCCACCGGAAGTAATCGATATGGGTCTATAAGACGCACCCACAGGTACCGTAACAGTAACAGATGTGCCAGATGCGGAGGACACTAATGCTCTTGCGGCACCAAAAAAAACTACATTATTATTTGGGTTGGAACTAAAGCCTGAACCGCTAATTGTTACCGTGGTAACAATTGGTCCACTAACGGGAGAAAAAGAATTAATAACAGGTTGAGCACTTAAGTACAATTGCACCATTACAAGGGCAAAAAATATAAACTTTCTCATTGGGAAAAAGGGTTATTGATGTTGCAGTTTTTAAGAGTGTTTAAAAAGCTAAAGTACTGAATAATCCCTTACTTACCAGTTCAGCAAATAATCTTTGCTGTCTTTTTTGCATTAATTTATAAAGAGACAATCATTAGATAGATGCAAGTAATTAGATTTTCACTGATTGCTGTTTACATGACTCGGTTTCGGTTTAGTAAAACTTCTAATAACATGTGG
>CAZDHQ010000327.1:0-5700 GCA_964505135.1 uncultured Ferruginibacter sp. | reverse complement strand
GTTTATCATTACTTATCACCAGCAGGGTATCTACATGGTCTTTTAATAACCTGATACCCTCTTCGGCCTGGGAAAGGCGTTTTTTGCCCTCATAGGCGAACGGAGTGGTTACGATACCAACAGTAAGTATGCCAAGATTTTTACAAATCTTAGCCAGCGTGGGAGCACCGCCGGTTCCCGTGCCACCGCCCATTCCTGCTGTAATAAACGCCATTTTGGTGTTTACTTCCAGGATGCGTTTGATCTCTTCCAAACTCTCTTCTGTGGCCTGTCTTCCAATTTCTGGATTAGCGCCTGCTCCCAGGCCCTGCGTAAGGTGGGGCCCCAACTGGATCTTGTTTGGTACTTTACTCTGCGCCAGGCTCTGGGCATCCGTATTACAAATGATAAAGTTTACACCCTCGATGTTTTGTGAAAACATGTGGTTAACTGCATTACTGCCACCGCCACCCACACCTATCACTTTAATGATAGAAGACTGTTCCTTTGGCAAATCAAAATGTATCATAGTAAAAAATTTAAATCCGGCCCCACCAACCTCCCCCAAGGGGAGGCTTAGAAAGACCAAGAAGTTTTCAGCCACTTTTAAAAAAAGTAGCACTAAATTTTAATGGTTGAATAGTATAATAAGAACTAAGTATATGTTGAAGGCTTGCCTTAAGCCTCCCCTTGGGGGAGGTTGGTGGGGCTTTACAAATGCGAATCCCCTTCCTCTTTAAACAAATCAATCAATCCATTCTTAAATGAATCCATGAATGTCTTAAGTGACTTGCGCTCCTTCACTTTTTGAACAGGCTTTTCTATTGCTACTGCATCTTCTTCCACCAATGTTTCTTCGTGTACTGGTTGCTGCAAGGAAGCAGGTACACTCACCTTCCGGAAGTTTTCTTCAAACTGCTTGCTCTTGTTTTCGTAATCGTTGTATCCTTTTAAAATCAAACCGATACAGGTGCTGTACATTGGCTTGGTCAATTCATCTATATGCCCACTTGATAAATGCTCATTAGGGTATCCAATTCTTGCATTCAATCCTGTTACATATTCAGTCAACTGTATCAAATGTTTTAATTGAGAACCACCACCGGTTAAGATCACACCACCATTCAGCAATCTTGTATCAAGACCAACCTGCTTCAAATGATAGGTAACAAAATCCATGATCTCACTCATGCGTGCCTGTATGATACCGGCCAAATTTTTCACACTGATTTCTTTTGGCGGCATACCACGCAATCCAGGAATAGTAATGAATGCATTTGCTTTTGCTTCATCTGCCAGTGCACTACCAAACTGCACTTTCATTTGCTCTGCCTGTGTTTTCAACACACCCAAACCGTTCTTAATATCATTGGTAATATTTTCACCACCAAAAGGAATTACCGCCGTATGTTTCAATATGCCTTCATAAAATACAGCCAGGTCAGTAGTACCACCACCAATATCTACAATCGCTACACCTGCTTCTAAATCCTGGTCGCACATTACCGCAGCAGCAGAAGCCAATGGCTGCAGCACTAAATCTTTTGTTATCAATCCTGCTTTTTCAACACTGCGGTTGATATTTCTGATGGCATTTTTATCACCGGTAATGATGTGAAAATTGGCGCCAACTTTTACGCCACTGTATCCAATAGGGTTTGGAATATTTTGAAAATTATCCACGGTAAACTCCTGTGGTATCACATCAATGATTTGATCACCTGCCGGAATATAAGTGCGGTACTGATCTGCAATCAGCCTGTCAATTTCTTCCTGGCTAATTTCTTCTTCTGTATCCTGCCTTACAATATCACCTCTTGTCTGTAAGCTCTTGATATGCTGTCCCGCAATACCTACGTATACTTCACTCAATACCAGGTTTGGATTGGAAGCATAGCAATTTTCCAAAGCAGTTTGAATTGCTTTGATTGTTTGATCAATATTTAAAACCATTCCATGTTGTACGCCGTTGCTGTTAGCACGGCCAAAGCCTAATATTTCCAGCTTACCATATTCGTTCTTACGGCCGGCTATTGCCGCAATCTTTGTGGTACCGATATCAAGCCCTACGATAACGGGATTGTTATTCATCATTCCGTTGTCATTTGTTGTTTGTTCGCTACTCATAGTTGTATGTTTGTGTGTTTGTGTTTTATCAATTGCTGATGTCAAATTGTTTTATTGTTCTATTGCTTAATTGTCAAATTGCGCCATCATCACATTGCCTGATTATTTTGATACCAGCTTCTGCCTTTCATAGCATCATCGTTGCGTCGCAATCCTTTCATCCGCATATATCATGGCATCTTTGCCCACATTATCACTTCCTAAACCTTTAAACCTCTAAACCTAGTAATCATTCTTCGCCGGCATTACCGCCTTTGGCTTCTGCGCCGGCTTTGCAGCTGGCTTTGTTACTGGTTTAGGTTTATTACTCACCACTGGTTTATTAGTCAGTGGTTTTGTTACCGCTTTTGTTGCGGGCTTTGCCGCCGTTTTATTTACCGGCTTATTGTTAGCTGCCGATTTAGCTTCCGGGGTAGGCTTGGCCGTTAGTACGGGCTTTGATGCAGCAGATTTATTAGTTGCTGCAGTATTACCCGGGTTTTTCATGGGTTGAGAATTGGGCAGTACGGCGCTACCTGTTACAGGTATGCCCTGCGGCTTAAGGTTTAATGTATGTAAATTTGAATCCGGGTCATCTCTTTCTACCGACTGCAAAATCATACTCTCATTGGTAGTGTTGTTCTCGTTATCCTGCATCATCACCTGTAATGAATCACTGGCCATCCGCTCTGCATTCTCTGCTATCAACTGCATTAACTGGATAGTCTTTAATGAATCGATTGCAATTTCTTTGGCATCTTTTCTTCTTGCCACCACCTGGTTTTTATACTGCACATCCACCACGCTGTATTTGTTCCAACCTGATTTCACCATCACTTCCTTATAAAATAATTTCAGCTTATCAAATTTTGATTCCGCATTTTCTGCATCCCCAAAGGCAATAATATTGTTACCGAGTTTTGGTGTCATTTCAAAAGATCGGTCTGCAGTAATATCCACCTGGTCAATCAAAGCCATTAAAAACTCATCCTGCAGAATCAGCGCTGCCACTTCATGCACCTCTCTTAATAAAGCACTGTCTTTCTTTACCAATACTTTTTTATCCGACGGAAAATTGGTAAACACCGGCAACCTTGCAGAGAGTTTATCACTTAGTGGCAGCATAGCTAAACTGCTATCAATATAAAAACTGTTGCCACTGCTGGTAAATACTCTTGCTACCGGTTCCCTTTCGGAAATATTTACATGCAGCATTGCATTGTTATCAAAGAACAGTTGACATTTTCTTATCCAGATATTCTTTGAGAGATCTGCTTCCAAAGATTTAAGATCAAGCAAACTCATTGGCTGCCCCACCGGCGATCCATCGATGTATTGATTGATGGCAGCCAGTATATCACTCTTGTCAACAAAGAAATTATTATTTACTCCTTTGATAGAGATATCCAGCCCCGTACATTTTTGCTTGTGCTCTTTTGAGACAGCAGCTACCAACAACACAATAATACCTATGCTGAGACTTACCCATAGGGTAGTCAATAACACACGATATATTTTTCTTTTAGCTGCCACTTTCTAAGCCCCCTAAATCCCCCAAAGGGGGACTTTGGTTTATTTAAATTGTTTGTTCTTTTTAACTATTTATTAAGTAACATCTTCTTTATTGGTTCCACCAATGTATCAATATCTCCTGCGCCTGCTGTAATCAATAATTCAGGTTCATGCGTTTTAAAATAATCCAGCAATTGTTCTTTACCCAACACTTGCGAATTTTTGTTCTTCATCCTGCCCAAAATCATTTCACTTGCCACGCCTTTCATCGGCAATTCTCTTGCAGGATATATGGGCAATAAAATGATTTCATCCGCCATGTCCAGCACAGCTGCAAATCCATCGGCATGATCTTTTGTCCTGCTAAACAAATGCGGCTGAAAAACAACCGTACATTTTTTTCCAGGATATAAATTTTTTGCACCTGAAAGCAATGCCCTCAATTCTTCAGGATGATGGGCATAATCATCAACAAAAACAAGCCTATCCGATTTTATGATGTATTCAAATCTTCTCTTCACACCTCTGAAAGCTTCCACCGCTGCTTTAATCTTTGCTTCATCAATTTTTATATGAGCTGCCACCGCTATTGCTGCTGTAGCGTTTTCGATATTGTGCCTGCCACCCATATTCAACACCACGTCTTTTATCAACTGCTCTTTTACTTTTATATCAAAACAGTAACTGCCGTTTGCAATCCTGATATTGTGTGAATTGATATCTGCTTTGTCATTGTCAACATCGTAAGTCAGGTGCTCACTTGCATATAACTCCACCGACCTTTTCAAACCATATTTACTGATGAGCAAACCACCGGGTTTTATTTTTGCAGTGAAATCAATAAAAGCCTGCTCCATGTTTTCAGCCGTTCCATAGATATCCAAATGATCGGGATCCATGGAACTGATTACTGCCACATCAGGATTCAGTTTTAAAAAACTTCTATCGTATTCATCGGCTTCAGCCACACTTACATTATTATCACTGCTCCAAAAATTGGTATCATAATTCACCGCAATTCCACCAAGAAAAGCATTGCAGCCATAACCACTATGGCGAAGTATATGCGCCACCATTGTACTGGTAGTTGTCTTGCCATGTGTGCCTGCCACTGCTATGCTAAAACCATTGGCAGTTACTGCACCCAATACATCACTGCGTTTTACTATGGTGTAATCATTATTCAAATAGTAGTTCAGCTCCTTGTGATCTTTTGGTATCGCTGGCGTGTAAATCACCAGCTTTGCATGCTTATCAATGAGCTCTAAATTATCTTCATAGTGGATGTTAATTCCTTCTGCTGATAACTGTTTGCATAGTGTCGTTTCTGTTTTATCGTAGCCACTTACTTTAATTCCTTTTGCATTAAAGTAACGGGCTAAAGCACTCATGCCGATGCCACCGATGCCGAGGAAATACACAGCCCCCTCTAAATCTCCCCCCATGGGGGAGACTTGTAAAGACGCTACTATTTCGATGACACTTTTCATTTATCTAAACTTTCTAAGCTTCTAAACTTTCAATGATTTCTTTCGCTACCACTTCATCCGCATTTGTTATTGTCAACGGCGCAATATTTTTTCTTAATTCACTTTGTTTCACTTCATCATTTGCCAATTCAATTACAGTTGATACCAACTTATCTTTTGCCTCACTGTCTTTTACCATCAATGCTGCGTTTCGGTCAACCAGCTTTTTTGCATTTACTGTTTGATGATCTTCGGCTGCAAATGGAAAGGGCACAAACACCACCGGCTTTTGTATCACACAGAGTTCACTTACACTCATGGCACCACTTCTGCTAATCACTACATCTGCCGCTGTGTAGGCATATTCCATTTGTGTGATGAAATCATTTACCCAAATATTTTTCTTATTGCCTGCCACTTCCTTACCTCTTCCTGCATAAGGTTTACCCGTTTGCCAAATGAGTTGCAAATTGTTCTTTTCAAACTCATCTATGTTTTTATCAAGCGCTTCATTGATTCCTTTTGCACCAAGACTACCGCCCACTGCCAGTACAATTTTTTTATTGGGATCAAGACCAAAGAACTTTACAGCTTCTTCTTTACTAACGGTATTGTTTGTAATGCTTGCTCTCAC
>CAZDHQ010000326.1:5418-5702 GCA_964505135.1 uncultured Ferruginibacter sp. | reverse complement strand
GAGCATAATGCCAAATACATTTTTATCAGTTTTCATGTATTCAGTAATATCAAAACTTGCATAAAGGGCATATTGGTCGTAATTCGTCCAGCCAGGGTCCAGGAAATGATTGCTGACTTTCTTTCCGTTAATAAAAAATTCAAATTGTCCAAGTCCGCAAACAAATGCGCTGGCAGATTTTATTTTTTTCTTCAAAGAAATTTCTTTTCTGAAAACAGGTAATGCATGATTATTCACCGGGAAGTTTTCTATTTTTTTATTTTGCCATTCCATAGTGAAAGGAA
>CAZDHQ010000326.1:0-5408 GCA_964505135.1 uncultured Ferruginibacter sp. | reverse complement strand
CCGTTGTGTGTTTTCCATTTTATCCATGCCAATCCACAATGCATCCTGCCAGTCGCTTTGCTGTGGCAGCCCCATTTGCCAGCACTCAATATGGCTCCATTCCGAAGGAGCATAATTGTTATCCCATACTTTTATTTTCCAGTAGTATTTTTTTGCAGGTAGAAGTTTTTTGCCCCTGTATAAAATATGTAAGGATTGTGATGATTCAACTTTGCCGCTATTCCAGAAATTGCCAATATTTTGTTTCAGTTGTTCTGGGTTATCTGCAACAAGCACCTGGTAGGCAGTTTGATGCTGGTTTCGCAGGGAAGAAGTAAGCTTCCAGCTTAAAGAAGGTTCATTTGTTTCAATACCCAAAGGCTGAGACTGCATTTCGCATAAAAGGTCGTATGGCTTAATACTGCTGGCATACACGCTGGAACAAAACAAAAAAACCATACCCGTTACTATTGTAAATATTTTCTTTTCCATACCTTAATGTCGTTTGTGATTTACATTAAAATGCGTTCATTTTCTGATAAAGCAGTATTCAGCATCTTGTGTTCTTTTTGTTGATTATTCTATTTTTATTTTTCCAAGGCCATACCATCCTTCGGCATCTTTTCCTTCGATAGCAAGTTGTATCTTTGGTTTGCCGCTTAAAGGGTCAACTATACCTATCTGCACATCATAATATCCGGGAGCACAATTTTTTGGAATAAAAACACTGTTATCATATAGATTGTCTCCCGGCAACCATTCACGAATATCCGCATCGGTTAAAAAGGTAATGCTGTCTTTGGTATTCTTCAGTCTTATGGCAAGTGGAAAATGTTTATAACAAGGGGCTACTCCTTTATTCTCCCACCAGGTTTCAAACAATAACCTGCCATTTCTTTTTACTGTTTCCGGGCAGGAGAATTTCCTAAGCACAAACCGGTAGCCCATTTTATTTAACCAGTCATTTACAAGTGGCTCCCATTCGGGAGGTACTGGCGAAGATTTAGCGTTGAAGGAGGATATATGCCATTTCAAGGTCTGGTCAAATATGGATTTTACCTGTTCGTTTGTAAAGCCCTCTTGTTTCCATTTAAGCAGGGTGTAACAGATTTCAAGACTAACAGGCCCTCTTTTCCAGTTATCCTTTGCACCGTACCTGATAATTGATTGTGGATAGTAGTCATACATGTGGGTCCATCCATTCTGTTCTTTGGCAAAAAACCCTATATCACCGATGCAATCCACCCTCCAGCCAGCCCTTGCTTTGGAATTGGCATACTGAATAGTTTCTTTATCGGCTAATACCGGGATTAAAGGTGTTTTTTTAAAATTATCAGTATAGCAATCAATCAGTGACTCCATTGTTTGTCGGGTTAACAGGGAGGAGCCACCTCCTTCTCCCCATGCTCCAACAATAGAAAGGTCAACAGCTTCCAATACCGGATGTCCATCATACCGCTTTCCCAGTTTTTTAATAAACCCGCCAAAATATTGAACATACAGCGGATTCTCGGCATCCACCACCCATTTGTTTACAGGATTGTTATATTTCCATTCCGTTCTTTTTCCAACCATTTCTCTATACCATGATGGCACGTCGCTAATATTATCCGCACTTCCGTAAGGAGCAACTCTCAGCATCAGGCTCTGTCCCCTTTCTTTGGCTGTAGCTAATACCTGGTCAATGAGGTGCCAGCGATATTTGCCTTTTTCGGGTTCAAGGTATCTCCAGTAAACCCTCCAATAGGCAATAGTGGTTTGGGGGTAATTTTCATTGGTTGTAGTATTAGATTTTTGATATTGAATAGGGTATCCTTCGCTCCAGCCTATGTCGCTATTTAATGCGTCTCCGTTAAAACGCTGAAATGTCATAAATCCAATTCCAGGATTTTGGAGAATATCCTTTATTTCTTTTGGCCTGATAATTAAAGTACCAGTTTCAGTTTGAGAAAATACTTGAAACGGCCATAGGTAAATACTTATAAGTGATAAACAAACTGAAAAAAAATTGCACATTGATTACTTTTTACTTATTGATATTTATATAAGTATTCTACCTGCTTTCAAAATAAATAATTTATTTTCATTTACTTTCAAAAATATGTATTTTTGAAAAATAAATTTGTTTTATCTTTCTTTTATTTTTTAGTGTTTATCAAAAAGCGAGTTTTTATGAAACTAAAACCCTGGTTGCTTTATGCACTCATTACCACTGTCTTTTGGGGAGTTTGGGGGGCTCTTAGTGAACTGCCGGAAAAACAAGGGTTTCCCGCTACTCTTGGTTATGTGGTTTGGGCGTTAACTATGATAATTCCTGCTATTGTTGCCTTGAAAATAATAAATTGGAGGCCTGACAAACATAGAAAAGCCATATTGCATGGGTTACTTATTGGTTTTTTTGGATCGGCCGGGCAATTAATTTTATTTCAGGCCTTAAAAACCGGCCCGGCTTACCTGGTATTTCCTTTTGTGTCTTTGTCACCGCTTATTACAATTTTTCTTTCTTTGATTTTATTAAAAGAAAAAGCCACTCTGAAATCATGGGTTGGGATAGTAATTGCATTAATTGCTATCCCTCTTCTTTCTTACCAGCCATCTGAAAATGGAACAAAGTATGGCTTTCTATGGATATTGCTTGCACTATTGGTTTTCCTGACATGGGGTATTCAAGCCTATTTTATGAAAGTTGCTAATACTCACATGAAAGCAGAAAGTATTTTTTTTTATATGACGATTTCAAGTATCAGCTTAATCCCTGTCGCTCTTTTATTAACAGATTTTTCCAGGGAAATTAATTGGGGAGGTAAAGGTCCTTATATGTCTGCCGGCATCCAGATATTAAATTCAATTGGAGCATTATTTATTGTATATGCATTTCGGTTTGGCAAAGCGATTATAGTAAGCCCTCTAACTAATACCGGGGCTCCTGTTATTACAATTATCTTATCGTTATTAATATATGGGGTGTTTCCTCACACGATAATAGTAGCAGGTATGATATTGGCGATTATAGCAATATTTCTCCTGGCCGAATAAACAGGCAAAAAGTAATTGGGTTGTTCGGAGTTAATAAGAAGGGTAAGATTAGTAAAATATAAAGTAACATTTTTTTAAAACAAATTAGAAAAGGAAAAATAAATTATTTAACTTTAAAATAAATTAAAAGTAAATTATTATGAAAAATATAGGTCTGCTACAAAATATTAATACTAAAGAAGATAGCCATGTAGCAAGGGAAATTAACGGGCAGCCTGGATTATGGAGGAGCACATATCAGTCGGTTCTGGCAAGACAAAAAGAGCTATTATTTTTTTTAAATGAAATATTAATAATCAAAAATTTACGAATAGTTCTTTCAGGTGCTGGTTCCTCTGCATTTGTCGGCGAAATATTGCAGCAATCGTTTCATAGAAATACCGGCAAATCAACTATTGCTATCCCCACTACAGATTTGGTGACCCATCCAAATGGGTTCTTTGAAAAATCAACTCCAACATTGCTTATTTCATTTGCACGTTCCGGTGATAGCCCTGAGAGTGTTGCCACATTTGATTTGGCAGAAAAATTTCATGATGTTATTTATCACCTGGTTATAACCTGTAATTCGGAAGGAAGTTTGGCAAAAAAGGCTAATGGCTCGAAAAATTCTTATGTTTTTGTATTGCCTGAAAACGCAAATGATCAGGCACTTGCCATGACTGGTTCATTTAGCTCTATGAGTCTTGCCGGATTATTAATTTCCGACATTAATAATATTGGCAAAAATGAAGATGTAATTGAGAAATTAGTGAAATATGGAAATTATATTTTGGAAAAATCCTCTTTGGGATTAAAGAAAGCTGCAGGTATGGATTTTAAAAGAGTGATTTTTTTAGGTTCAGGAGCGTTAAAAGGAACAGCCAAGGAATCTCACTTAAAATTGCTGGAAATGACTGACGGGCAAATTATTTGTCAATACGATTCTTTTCTTGGATTTCGCCACGGTCCACGGGCTGCAATAGATGAGTCAACTCTTCTTGTCTATTTATTTTCCAGCGATCCTTATGTTTATAAATATGAGGCCGACCTGGTGGAATCTATAAATCGAACGGAGCGTTTTCTCTTTAGCATTGGCATTGGACAGTGTTTGCATAAGTTAGGGGAATTGGGCATTAACCTGCCTATTGATCTTCGGTGTGAAGGCAAAAAAATTCCAGATGATTTCTTTTCTATTTGTGGGGTGGTTCCGGCGCAACTCATTGCTTTTTATAAATCCCTTGCATTGGGTTTATCACCTGACTCTCCATCAAAAAACGGAGGTATTAACAGAGTTGTGCAGGGAGTCACCATTTATCCATATTAAACCCATTACTTAAAAAGATGATCCTGTGTTTATGCCCCAATCCTTCAGTCGATAAATTTGTTTGGGTTGAAGAATTTGTAACTGGAAAAGTTAATAGAACCGAAAAGGAGAGCTCTTTCCCCGGAGGGAAAGGAATTCATGTAGCATTGGGCATAGCTGAACTGGGTGAGGAGTGTGCGGTATTGGGTTTTTGGGGTGGATACACAGGGAAGTGGATAAAGCAATTTTGCGAAGAAAAAGGAATACGATGTTTCGGGCCAGAGGTAAATGAACCTAACAGAACTTGTTTAACCTTTCGGTCCAGCAATGATTTAAATGGCACTGAATTGTTGGGAACGGGTCCATTTATTAATGAGAAAAATTGCAATATTTTTTGGTTAGAATATATAAGACTTTTAGAACAAGCTGACATAGTTTGTATGAGCGGCTCATGGCCGCCGGCAAATAAGAATTTAGATTACCTTGACTATATAAAAGAAGCTGAGAAAAACAGTAGAAAATCTTTTATTGATTGTTCGGGAAATAGTCTGGTAAAAAATCTTTCAGCAAATCCTTTTTGTATCCATATAAATCAACAGGAAGGAATGGATGCATTTAATGAACACTCGCCAACACAAATAAGAAAAACAATTTTGAACCATTGTGATGTTGCTGCTGTTACCTGCGGGGCAGATGGTCTGTATCTTTTTCAAAAGAATCAAACTACCATTCATGCCACTTGCAAACTAGACAATGTCTTTAGTGCCGTGGGCTGCGGGGATGCATTAATGGCAGGGCTTGTTGTAGCACAGAAAAGAAATTTGAGCTTCATTGAAACTGCCAGAATATCTGTGGCATGCGGAGCTGCTAATTGCATAAGGGAAGAATTGGGGATGTTTTATAAACAAGATGTAGAAAGATTGTTGACGAAAGCCGAACTAAGCTCTGTTAATTATGAATTGACTTTATAAGAATGATAAATAATGGGAAGGGGCAATAAAAAGGAGTTCGATGTAATAGTGGTTGGCGAGTTAAATGTTGATTTAATATTAAGTCAGCTTGAATCTTTTCCTGAAACAGGAAAAGAAAAACTTGCAGATGCAATGAC
>CAZDHQ010000325.1:0-5704 GCA_964505135.1 uncultured Ferruginibacter sp. | reverse complement strand
CCTGTTGTTTTAAAAAATCGGAAATATGCGCCTGCCGGTGTAATACATCTATCACCAGCGTATAATTTTTTGTTTCTCCCGGTGCTAAAAAGATCAGTTGATTTTGTGCTCTTGCTTTTGCCTGGCCAATGGGATAATGGGTGCCAGGTTCAAGACCTAACACATACTCCTGCTTGCCCCAGTGCTGCCAGTTGGTTAAGGAAGGCAATTCCTTTTTTTGAAAACGCAGCGCCACTGCTAGCCCGATGGAAGGATTGTGCAAACCGCAAGCGCAATTGCCATCAGCATCTGCCGCCGGATCAATAAAGGCGACTTCTTCTCCTGTACCAGCATGGCTTGCTAACGGTGCCGGACATGTTTTAAAATCATGTTGCGGCGTAAATAAAACAGCTGTTGCAGGATCACGTGGCTGCCATTTGCCCTGCCATAAAATTTGTGTTCCTTCATCTAACAGCGGCCAACCGAAATTACAATGGTAGAGCAGCATGTGCGGCGCCGGGGTATTGCCCCTGTTGATCACTTCATCATGAATGGTGAGCCTTGCTTCGCCCAATGTTGAGGTAATCGTTCTCCGCAATTCAAGGCTGGGGCCGAATACCGTGGTCTCCTTCATGGTGCCGGTAATGCTCATGGTCATTTTACCAGCCACCGGATCTGGTTGAATAATCGATTCGATTGTTGCAGCGGTATTGCTGATGCCACCATGTACGCCCCGTTCACCATACTCATCTTTTTCTGGTCCGCCTATATGGCTTAGTCCGCAAGTGGTTACTAAGCCGCCGCCGAATGTCTTTAACCAATCGATGCCTTTACCTGATAAGGGCTGTGGATTGGTAACACCCACATGGCTGAGCCATGCAAGACTGTGCTGGTTAAAAAACGCATCGGCAATATCCATCCCACGATCCAGCACTACTTTAAACCGGAAACCTGTGCCTGTATTCACCCATGCGATACGGGTACCACGACCAGCTCCATTATCCAGTACGGATGTTTCAATGCCACCTAACTGTGCTGCATTAGAAATCTTATCCCGCCAGGATGATGTATTGTTTGTATGTGATGACTGTTGATCCATTTAAGATTGATGCAATCGCTATTTTTTACCCTTGATTTTTTTTGTTGCAAACAGCGAATCCTGTGCATTGCCGCCAGATTTCAAATAAGCCAGCAGGTCTTTTAATTCATTCGGGTTAAGCCCGTTGATCAAACCCGGCAACATCAGCGAAACATCTGACAACTGCGTACGTACCACATCTTTCTTTGCTACCTCTCTTGTTTTTTGCGGCACAAATGGATTCTGTGAAATGATATAGTTGTCTTTATCCTGGCCCACCAGGCGTCCCTGTATGGAACCACCTTCTTTCAAATACAATATGGTGGAAGCAAATTGATCTGAGATGGTTTTATTTGGTTCAATGATGGCGCTCAACATGTCTTTATAAGAAAAGCGTGTACCCAGCTGCGTTAGGTCTGGGCCAATGGCGCCGCCTTCTCCCTGCATGGTGTGGCAACGAACGCAAAGCGTGGCAGCAAACAAATTTTTACCGCTTTCAAAATCCCGGTTACCGATACCTGTTTTCACCACTGAGTCAGCTTCTTCAATCTTCCATTCACGGCCAGGCCCTTTTGGTGCCTTGATGTTATTCGCCAAATCAATGCCACCTTTCTCCACCAGTGAGTCACCGGATAATTTATTGAAGTAAGCAAACTTGTCTTTGTCCACATTCTTCAGCGCTGCTTTACGGGTATTGTTTACAAAACCGATGAAGCTATGACCGCCTTTATAGGTGAATGCATTGTAGAACCATTTAAAATATTGTTCCCGCTGTTCCGGTGTCCAGCCCTTCTTTGTATTGCTTAGCAGCGTAGCATAAAAGGTTTGCTGGGCCGGTGGCACTTTAGATAAAGTGCTGGCAATATCCAGCCCGTATTGCGGATTTCTAAGGATGAGATCAGATGAATTGGTCAATGTATTTTGATTGGTTGAATCATCTGTTGCGGTTGCCAGCAGGTCCAGTGTTTTTTGTATCGCACCCGGAGCATCCACATACACCAATACTTTGCCGAGTGCCCTGTTCAGTTCATTTGTTTTTGCAGGATAGGCTGGTGACAGGTAGTTCGCTATTTGGGATTTCATTGCTGTATCGGGAAGCCCCATCCGGTACAATACCAGTTCAAAAGCTCTTAACAAGTCAAGCTGCTGTGGCGCCTGCAACTGCCCATAGTTAATGCCCATTAATGCACCCAGTACACGATTTCTTATGCTGGCATCTCCTTTTCTGGCAAGGCCGATGGCAGCCTGTGTTAGTGTCTCCGGATCTTTTTCTGCCAATGTTTTTTCCAGCCATTCGCTCACGGGCTGGTGTTCTACTGCCACCCTTGCTGCATAGCGTACAAACCTGTCGGGATGTTTTAAATAAGGCCATGCATAAGCGATGGCATCTGCCTGTGGCTGTCCATGATAGGTCTCTAATTTCCGCCTGATCTTCTGTTCTTCATTCAAAGGTGCAGCGGCCAGCGGTGCAGTGAACTTGGTATTGTCTCCATAATACACCCGGTACAGGCTTGATTCCAGCCTGCGGCCACCTGTTAAAAAATACAGGGCACCATCAGGTCCCACCATGCCGTCTGTTAAAGACAGTGGTGATCCAGAAACAAACTCTTCTCCTTTTGCTTTGTAAGATGCTCCATCTGCTTCCAGGTGAATGGCATAAATAATTCCAAAGCTCCAGTCAAATGCATACAATGCCTTTTTATATTTTTCGGGGAAGTGTGCATCCTGTCCGCTAAAAACACTGGTGGGAGAACCCTGGCCTACATTCAATATAGCAGGTAAATTATCCGGAAAGGTAGGTGACCATTTATCGGTGCCGGGCCTCCAGCCAAACTCGCCACCACTGGGCACATGGCAGATGCGGATGGGACGATACCATGGTAATCCAAGATCCCATTCCATATCAGAATCAAAGGTGAACATATCGCCGGCATCATTAAAAGTAAGGTCGAATGGATTTCTAAATCCCGAGCTTATCAACTCCCATTTTGTTCCCAATGAATCCAGGTGGGCAATCCAGCCTCCATGCGTATTCACATCATTATCGTGGCCATTGGGATCCTTTACCAACGGGAAGATATTGTCGATCTTCCAGTTGTCTGATCCCCGGTAGTTGTCCATCTTTGGTATTTTGGTAAAGTTGCCGGCAATTACATAGATCGACTGTTTATCTGGTGCCAACACGATACTGTGCGGACCATGCTCGCCATCTCCTTCCAGTCTTTTCAGCAGGGTTACTTTATCATACTGGTCATCATTGTTGGTATCCTGTAAACGGTAAAGACCACTTCTTCTTTTCACGGTTTTATCCCCTTCATCATTCACCATTACATACAGGCTGTTAAAGGCATACAATAAGCCATGAGCAAAACCAATCCTTATTTTATTGGTATCACCGGGTATTTGTATATCTAATTTCTCTACCGTTGTTCTCACCTTCAATGTATCTGAACCGATGGGTGGAATGGTGAGGCGATAGAGGTTGCCGAATTGGTCGCTGGCAATCATCCTCCCTTTGTTATCAAATGTCATGGCCACCCATGATCCCTGCTCATGTTCGCCGGGACTGTACAGGTACTCTGCATGAAAGCCATCGGGCATCGTTAGTTTTTTTGTCCTGGGATCTTCGTTTACCGGTTTCACTACTTCGGGTTCGGCTTTGGGTTCAGGCTGGTTGCAGGATGCAATGGCAAGTGCAGCACAACAACATAGTACTATACCCATGTGTACGGCTTTGTTACGGGTGATCATTTTCATTGATGTTTTAAACTGTGATAATTGCTGGTATACTGTCTGACTGAAAATAAATTATTTTATCCAGACTATTGTATGCAAGCGTTTGTCAAAGTAAGGCTTAGGGTAAGAATAACCATCCTGTACCATCTGTGGAATTGAGCAAGCAGTTTACTGGCAGACAGGATTGCGTTTTAGTGGGTAAAATGTTGGTTAGAGAAAATTAAGCCTAACTACAAAAGCTGCGATAGAAGCTGTCTCATAAATAACTTTTTTCAGAATTTCTTCGGATCCCTGATGGGAGCCCAGGTCGTTTAAGCGAATCTGGAAAGACTTATTTATTTATGAGACAGCCTCTTTATTAAGAACTGATGAATGCATTTCAAGGAAAAGGAATATGAAAGAAGCGATGGATAATTTGATTGATTATGTTGAATAGTACAATACATTGTAGTTTGCAAGTATTTACGCCTTGATGCAACCTTTACTTTTAATTACAGGTCATTAAACTATGCTCAAAACAAAACACCTGCTTTTTATATTGGCTTGTTTGCTATCGCTGCTTGCCTGTTCTAAAAACTCTTTTGACCGTCACACAGTTTTAATAAGGGTAGAAAATGAAACAGAAGAAGGTTTCAGCAATTTTGAATTCAACAAGGTACAGTTTGGCAGTATTGCCAAAGGCGATACAAGTATTTACCGTTTATTCGGAGGTGTTTACCCTGTAGTTTTTGCCAATGAAATTTATATCAATAACCAGGGTACCTATATTATTGACCTGGTGCCTACACCTTATCTTGACAAGGGCAGGTATTTATTGAAAATAGAAACGGATACATTGCCGTATAGGTATAAGGGTAGTTTTATTAGGGAGCAGTGATGATACTGCTATTGTTAGCTGCTAAATGGTTAAAGCCTTTTTCCATCTCCGTATCTCATCCACTTCAAATACAAATTTTTGCTGTTGGTTATTCTCAACAATAAACTCTCCGCCTGCATTGAAAATGGATGGATAAAATTTAAAGGCAGTGAAATCAGTTAAGTGCCATGCGTATTCTTTTCCGTCAACTGATTTAAAGATCAATCTTGTTGCAGTTAAAAAAAGTTTGCCGGATATTAAGTGATCGTCAACAATATGATTGGCTGGTGAGGCTATTTTAATGACTTCATCATCTTTCAATGAAGACGTAATTGCATTCAGGATTTTTGAAGACTTTGTGAAGCGGCTTTGGATAAAACCATTTAAGACCAATGTGATTAAGCCCATGAGAGTTGAAATGAGCAACGTGTCTTTAATTGATAAATGGAAGGTAACGTAGCCGACAATAAAAAAAAAAAAAAAAAAAATGATCCCATAGATAAGGCCGTTAAAAATAAAGTTCCTGAATTCGGTTTTCATTTTATACTGGTAAATGTTTTAAAGATGGTGTTAGTTTTTTATGCTTAACAACATTTGCATTAATCAAAGATGCAATGTGGTATGCAGCACAAGTGTGCGACGCAACGATGTTGCCACGGGCACCATCGCCGGTTACAAAATAAAACATCCACTTTGATAAGCAGTATTAGAATGCCCTTCGACTTCGCTCAGGAACATTGATGCTGGCACACTTCGACTCCGCTCACACTTCGACTCCGCTCAGTGCTGAGATCATCACTTCTTCTTCAACCCGCCCAAATACTCCAGCAAGTTTGCCATATCCTGTGTTGACATGGTATTGTACAATCCTTCCGGCATCATGGACTGTTTCATTTGTGTCATGCTGAGTACATCGGCTGTTTTCAATTGTTTGTGTGAACCACCGGGGAATTTGATATCAATATCGGTTTCTGTTTTGCTGGCAAGTATGCCGGTGAGGGTGGAGCCGTCTTTCATCTTGAGTTCCCAGCCTTCGTAACCAAAGCCGATGCCTG
>CAZDHQ010000324.1:0-5706 GCA_964505135.1 uncultured Ferruginibacter sp. | reverse complement strand
GTTTCCTAATTGCTCGCTTTACAAATTCAATGTAGTCTTCGTTGTCCTCCACATACAATATCTTTATCTCCGGCTTCATAAAAAATTATACTTGTTTGTTGAAAGATGTATAAAATTTTGTACCAACGCCCAGTTCACTCTCATACCAAACCTTGCCCTGGTGCTTTTCAATAATGCGTTTTACGATAGATAATCCCACGCCTGTACCTTCAAAATCAGATGCGTTATTCAATCTTTTAAATATTTCAAAAAATTTGATTTCCAAAACTCATATTGATGCCGACCCCATTGTCTGTCACGGAATAAATCACCTCATGCGGAAAATCTTCCCCAGCCAAAGTAATTGTTGGTTGACTGAATCTTGCAAAATATTTAATGGCATTGGAGAGCAGGTTGATTAAATACCTGGTTTATCATTACCCGATCGCCATATATGCCAGGCAAGTCTTTTATAATAATATCAAAAGGCACATGCTTATAAGCCATCTGCAGTTTTACTACAATTTCATCTACCATCATTTTGTTGCTGCAATGCTTTCAGATCATCCAGTATAGCATGGGGTTTTCTCCGTGCATGGTAGTCTGGCAACAACTTCATGTCAAAATAGTCTTCCACCATTTTAGTCACAGGCATAAAGTAGCCATAAAATGCTTTTAACAGATCTGAGTATTTTTCTGCAGAATCAATTTCCTGGAACTTTGGAAGCAACTATTCATCCAGTTGCTGGTGAGATTGCCGTGTATATTGACGGAGTTGATTAATGATCATGTTTAAAAAAGTAGCGATTGAGATATTGGTTCAGGATGATCACAGCATGAGGTAAAAAAAAGAGGGCTCAATGGAAATTGTGCCCCGTTTCGAATTCCAATATCCTATGAAAAACCTGCTCAATAAATAGCAAATCTGGAGCCAAGGCTTTTTAAGTATAAATTCAATAGGATATTGAGGAAATTTTAGTTCAAAGGGAAAAAACTTCCACAGTTCTGTGTTTATTTTTCCTCAGCCGATGTTTACTTTAAAAGCTCACCGGGGAAAAGCAACTTTTTTGTTGAAAAATATTATGAAAAAAAATAAGGGCAAATGAACATAGTGGTAAGATAATTGCCTGCATCATCTCATCTATTATTTAATTCTCAACCTTAATTATGAAAAAACGTACGCTATTTCCTCTTTTGATATTGACCGTTTTTGCTGCTTGTAAAAAAGAGGATGATACAAACATCAATCCTCCTCCAACATCAGCTACTGACACACTAACGGGAACGATTACTGCAGATTTAAGTTTGGATGCAACAAAGTCTTACATAGTAAATGGACAGGTATATGTGAAAAATAATGCAAGCTTAACCATACCTGCCGGTACTATTGTGATGTTTAGCAAAGTGGATGATGCTGCTAACAAAAGCTCATTGATTATTTCACAGGGATCAAAAATTAATATCAATGGTACAGCTGATAAACCGGTAGTGTTTACGTCTGCTGCTGTTACCAGGGCCCCCGGCGATTGGGGTGCATTGGTAATTCTGGGAAAAGCCGCTACCAATACCGGTACCGGCTATGCAGAAGGATTAGCCCAGTCTGATGATACTAAATATGGTGGCACCGCCAATGATGATAATTCAGGTGTGATCACCTACTTAAGACTGGAATATGCCGGCGGCATTAATGATGATGCAGAAAATGAATGGAAAGTAGATAAAGTAAGTGGCCTGGTGCTGGCCAGTGTTGGGTCAGGTACTACGATAAATCATGTTATGGTAAGCCATTCCAGGGATGATGGATACCAGTTTGTGGGTGGAACGGTAAATGCAACCCATTTAATCGCCTTTAATAATGGGGACGATGATTTTGATTTTGATTTGGGTTATACAGGCAAGCTGCAATATTTAATTGGATATCGTACAAAACTAAATAGTGAACATGCTTTACGTGCAAATGGTTTTGAGAGCTACAATGATGAAGTACCTACCCTGAATGCACCACTTACAAGACCTGTTGTTTCTAACATGACAATTATTGGTCCTGCCGGTATGGGAACGGAAGGCAATCATTTGAACCAGGGCGTATACATTCGTAAAGGCACAAGGTTTGTGATACAAAATTCAATTGTGGCAGAATATCCAATGGGAGCCTTGATGGTATGTAATAAAACGAGGCCCGTGTTACTAAACAATACTGGCTCTTTATTTAAATACAATATCGTACACAGCGATAGTGCCAGCCGCACTTTTAGTTGGGATAAAGACTATGCAGTATTTGGAGATGATCAATTAAAGGCTTTTGCATTGAATGATGTAAATCATAATACAATGCTCGAAAGCTCAGATGAATTCAAGTTAAAAGCAATGTATTCTGATAATGTTCCTGATTTAACACCGGCAGAAGGTTCTGCCGCATTGAATGGAGCAAATTTTGACGGCGAGGATTACAGCAGTTTTTTTGAGGTGGTGCCTTACCGTGGTGCAATAGGAACCGATAACTGGGCAGCATCAGGCAAATGGGCTGTTTGGCAATAAGCGGTCTCACATTTTTTATGGTCTCAACTTTGTTATGATTATGATTAACCAGGTTGGGACCGTTTTTATTGATCTCCACTTCTAACGATTATCCACATAAAACACCATACTATGAGAGTTCAAAAAATATCCACTTGCTTATGGTTTGACCATGAAGCAGAAGCAGCAGTAAATTTCTACACTTCCATTTTTAGAAACTCAAAAATTTTACGCATTACCCGCTATGGAAAAGCAGGATATGAAATGCACGATATGAAAGAAGGAACAGTGATGAGCGTAGCGTTTGAATTGGAAGGGCAAAAATTTTTGGCTTTAAACGGCGGGCCGGCATTTCATTTTACGGAAGCAGTGTCGTTTGTAATTAATTGTGACAACCAGGAAGAAATTGATTTTTACTGGGATAAACTATCAAACGGTGGAGATGAAAATGCAAAACAATGCGGATGGCTAAAAGATCAATTTGGTTTAAGCTGGCAAGTGGTGCCCCCTGTGCTCTCCACCATGTTGCAGGACAGCGATGCAGAAAGATCAGCACGGGTAATGAAAGCAATGCTGCAAATGAAAAAAATTGATATACAGGAGCTGGAAGAAGCTTATGCCCATGCAGAAGAGAATATATTCTGAACTCAAAAAAAGGAGAATTAAATATGCCGAAACTAACAGAGCCGCATGCGCTGGAAATAGTAAAGGCTGAGTTGGTGCAACTGGCTGAGCTTTAGATTCGTAATTTTTTCCCTGGCACTGCCTCAATCAGTTTTTGTGTGTAAGCATGCTGCGGATGATGATACACTTGGTCTGCAGTGCCTGCTTCCACTATTTTTCCCTGCTGCATCACCAGCATGCGATCACAGATATAGTGTACCACACTTAGATCATGCGATATAAAGATGGAAGTAAAACCAAACTCCGCTTTTAAATCATTGAGCAGGTTAAGTACCTGTGCCTGCACACTTACATCCAGCGCACTCACGCTTTCATCAAAAATTAGAAAAGATGGGTTGAGTGCCAATGCCCGTGCAATACAGATCCGCTGGCGCTGGCCACCACTGAATTGATGTGGATAGCGGTTAAAATGATCCGGTTGCAGTTTTACTTTTTCCAGCAGTTCCAATACTTTTTCTTTTCGCTGTTGCCTGCCCGTTAGTATGCCATGAATCTGCATTGGCTCCATTATAGCATCACCAATAGTTATTCTCGGATTGAGTGATCCATAAGGATCCTGGAAAACAATCTGTAACTCTTTACGCAAGGTTTGCAATTGCTTTTTGGTCAATTCTATTAAATCCTTTCCATTCAAAATAATTTTACCGGATGTAACAGGAATCAATTGCAGGATGGCTCTTCCTAAAGTTGTTTTACCGCAGCCGCTTTCACCCACCAATCCCACCGTTTCTCCTTTACTAACGGTAAAGCTTACCCCATCTACTGCCCTATAAGGTGCAGGTGTTTTACTAAATATTGTTTTCTTACCGGGATAGTACACTTTCACATCTTCCACTGACAATACAATTTCAGCACCCGGCGGATTGATTTGCTCCTTAATTTTCAATTCGGCATAATCCGTTAGCAGTTCTTCACCCACCACTGGCAGTCTTTCGCCTTTTGCATGCAATGCCGGCCTGCAGTTTAATAGTGCCTTTGTATATGCCTGCTTTGGATTACGCAATACGTCTTGTGCCTTGCCTTGCTCCACTATTTCACCTTTGTACATCACCGCAATGGTATCGGCCATATCGGCCACCAGGCCGAGGTCATGTGTAATCAGTATCACACTCATGCCGCGTTGCTGCTGCAATGATTTGATCAGTTCCAGTATTGACTTTTGAACGGTTACATCCAATGCAGTGGAGGGCTCATCGGCAATTAATAAAGAAGGATTGCAACTCATGGCCATTGCAATCATCACCCGCTGCTTTTGTCCTCCACTTAATTCATGCGGATAGCGATGAATGATTTGAGAAGGATTCGGCAATTGCACCTGTTCAAACAACTCAATTGTTTTTTGCCTGGCCGTTTCTTTATTTACTTTTTGGTGAAGCTGTATTGCCTCCATCACCTGGTAGCCGCAGGTAAATACTGGATTCAACGAGGTCATTGGCTCCTGGAAAATCATGGCAATGGATGCACCCCGTATGGCTCTCATCGATGCATCATCCAGTTGCAATAAGTCCACTGCTGTTGAATCGTGCTTTTGAAAAATCAATTCTCCCTTTGTATGCGCCTGCTTTGGCAGCAATTGTAGTAAGGATAATGCAGTAATGGACTTACCGCTGCCACTTTCACCCACAATGGCCATCAGCTCACCTGGTGCTACAGAGAAAGTAATTCCTTTAACAGCAGCCATACGGCCCTGCTCTGTTTGAAATGCTACTTCTAAACTGTTTACCCGTAAAAGTGGAAAAGCCATTGGGTAAAAATAAAGGATATTTAGTGATGGCAAAAGCGGTAAAACAGCATTACTCAGTATTCCATGTCAACTTAAATGTTATCCAGTTCAAAACTACCAATCAACATCAAAAGCGGTAAGCCCCATCAAATTCATGCCCATTACTCTACCCTGCTATTTGCGCTTCTCTTCATTTTATTCTTTGCATTCACACTTTGCTTTATATGAAAGCCGCTGGCTCTGCCGGCAGGGCAATAATAGTTCAACGCATCCAGTGCACCATTATAAGAAAGATCATATTCCAATACCTTTCCACTGGTGATCACATCAGCGCTATAATTATAAAAGTCCCTGCTGCCATATCCTCCAAAGTTTCCATACATCACGTCTCCTTCAAAGGTTCTTAATCCATCATAGTTTTGAATAATGGTATAACCATAGTTGGTTTCCACCACATACACGCCACAATAGTTGCTGCTGTACACCACTTCGCCTCTTTCCTGCGAAAGCCAGTACGACCTTTCATCATATACTCTTTGTTTTGCACAACTGGTAAAAAAAACGGCTGCAAGTATTGCAATAATTGAATAGGTAAAAATCTTTTTCATGGTGCATGTTTTTATGTGATTAATATTTGCAGCTATGAGACGGCAAATGACAAACTAAGTTTCACTACAACTTGTTAAAACTATTTGTACCCTTTTTGCATTCTTCTGTATGATATCAAAAAACAGTCATTATTCTTTGTGATGGCTTCAATAGTCACCAGCCCCGTAGGATCTATAAAACCTTATACGGCTGTG
>CAZDHQ010000323.1:0-5718 GCA_964505135.1 uncultured Ferruginibacter sp. | reverse complement strand
TTGCAGCAGTTTCTATCTCGCTTTCGTTTTCGTAAAATTCTTCCTGCAAATCATTGAATTTATCAGTGGCAGCATGCGTTAGCTTATATAGCTCCTGCAGGTTTTTAGGTTGCTTTGATTCAATTTGGAAACATAGTTCCACTAAGATGCCTTTTCCTTTGTCTACACAATTATTGGGGAAATAGTCATCCTCGTACATTTCTTTTAAGAAAGGATGGTTTTTGAGTTGTTCGTTTTTAAGGTCTGTTTGTTGGTGTGACATTGTATGGTTTGTTTAAAAATAATATTAGATTGTGAAAAGCACTCTTTCTCCTCTATCACTCTCTTCTTCACCATATATTTCTTCATCAGTATCCTCATTGTAGTCAACTATATTTTTAAGCATAGACTGGTACTTTGCTTTCACTGCATTCCCTTCAATAAAAATTGCCCCGTTACCATTCATATTAAATTCTCCGGCATCAGGAATATCCAGCTTGTTGATGATGTATTCTTCCAGGTCCGTAAATTGATCTTCTTCTGCAGTGGTGAAATCCTCAAATTCTACAAAGGCTTCATCATTGCCACTTTCCCAGCTAAACGGCATTTCCTTTTTTTGTAGATGCGCTATCAGCCAATCTTTTAGATTTGTTTCTGCCGCAGCCGCTCTTTCCTGTCTTTCCTTTTGCCATTTAGACAAATAATCGGTTGATGTAGAAGGTGAAGTTGCTGTTGATTTCTTTGAAGCATCATTGTTGTTGCCAAAAATCTTTTGCCAAATGTTTTTAAGAATGCTCATTTTGTATGTCATTTAGTTGTTTTAAATCTGGTTTGTACTGCCACCTGTCTCTCAATTTTACAAACTGAAGCAGTTCGTTCACATTGGCTTCCTGCAGGTAGTTAGCCAATTCAAGCGCATACTCTACTCCCAGTATTTCTTTGGTTAGGTATAAACCAAAATTGCTGTGGGTGATTAACAGCGTAGATTTTATGCCAGACATTAGCAAGGGCCTTGTAATAAATTCTTTCAGTTTACTATCAGATGGGTTAATAGGCTTCAAAAGGTTTAGTAAATCATTGTCTACATACTTAAACCAATTGTTGAGTGTTGGTACCACACCCATCAAGTCTTCCCGGCAGTGTTCCGCAGCTACATCTCTCACCAAAATTTTTTGTCCATCACTGTTTACCAATATGTCTCCAAACTTTTCAACACAAATATCAATGCCATAAGTATTGTGCAATAAAACTCGGTGCCTGATATCAAAGTAAAATAGTTTGCTGGAGTCTATAAACTTGTGAATGTGCAGGTAGTCTTCTGCAGCCCCATTAAATTTTTTCTTTGAAAGAAGACTGTGTTTCCAGTAATTCATAATTAGTTGATCAAGTGGTAGTAACGCTGATCGAAAATAATAAAAATATTTTCATCTATTAACCGCCACAAACCGGTGGGGATTTCAAAATATCAAAACTGGTTTCGCCGGGCAAGACACGAAAAACTGGAATATGCAATCCATAATGTTGGTATAGTTTTTTGATTGTATCATCAATTTCATTTGCTGAATACCTGGAAGAAAAATGACCTAGTATGAGTGTTTCTATTTTTATTTCGCTTACCATTTTCATTACCTGTTCCAGTGTACTATGTCTATTGCCATGTGCTTTTGCAGCGTCTGCTTCATTGATAAAAGTTGCTTCATGAATCAGGATAGTAGAGTTGTCCCAAATTGAATAGTCTTCCACCGGTGTATCACCAGAATAGCTGAGGATATTGGTCTTTATCTTTTCAGTAGTAAATTCTTTTCCTTTTTCAATAGTTAGAGCTCTGATTTGTTCAGGTGAAAGCGTTGCAAACTCCTTTTTTAGTTTACTTTTTACATTATATACTTTGTAGCTCAAACTTTTGCTAACGTCATCTTTTGTTTGCACATGATTGTTTCTAAATGCCTCCACTTCCATATCCTCTTTGACAGGAACAATTTGATTGGGTACAAGCTTTTGCCAGGTGGTTCCTGAAACATGCGGATCAAATTTTTTTGTGAAATTTTCCAATGCTTCAAATGAGCCGCAATCTCTGGGAAAATAAATTGTTGGCGCTCCTTCTCTTGCATTCAATTGACTTAACTGCTGCAATCCTGTAAGATGGTCACGATCTGCGTGTGAAATAAAGACATGATTGATCTTCCTGCTTTTTTGAAGTAAAGAAGCTGTGACACCATCACCAGCATCAAATAAAATCTTTAGTTCTTCAATAAAGTACCAGGTAGAAAACAGCGCTGTTGAATAGCCGGAGATAGTTAGGTGCATTGGGTTGAGTAATAAGAAAAGCGATTAATTATTGACAGATGGCTGATTTAGTTAAACTGATATCATCAATGATAGCGATTTTAAAGGATTGTTGCAAGATCGAGAAGCTGTGGTCATTTAAAATCTTATAGTCGGTATATCTAAACACCCTTGCCTTCTCAGGAAATTCCTGTGAGCTATATCCTTTTGGAAACCCTTTCTTTTCGTAAAACTGCCCGGTAAGTTGAATGATATCACCAGTTTTACCTATACTGCTGGGTAATTCGATTTTGTTGTTAGCTGCTTCAATGAAAATATGTTCTTTGTCCAATACATCAGTTTTTACCGCCTTACCATTATCTATATTTAAACTCCAATTGGCACAATCACAACCCCAGGCAGTATAGGACACTTGTATGGTATGTTGCTGCGTTTCCAAATTATTGGGAAGGAGGGATATTATTACAACAGGTAATAGCACAATTAATGGAGCAGAATAAATCAGGAACTTCTTTTTAATGCTTGCTTTATTTAATCTCTTTTTTAAAAAGCTAACAGCCAATATTAATAGCGCAATGAAGTAAGCTGTAAAAGCCAATACACCAAACAATCGTCCGAACATTTTACCATCAGCATAATATGCATCTGTTAAGAGTGCATACGCACATAAAAAAAAAGGAATCCAGGTAATAAAGTACAGGATATTTACGATTTTGAGTAAGTACTTCATTCAGTTAATGGTTTAAGGTATTAAGATGGATGCTAAATTTTATTTGTAGGAAAGTTATTTAAAAAAGTAATTATTATTTCATCTTATCAGTGGCATGCAAAAATTTTAACGTTTTTATGTTCCGCAATGATATACTGTACAAGTGAGTGACACAACGATGCTGCCACGAAGTACTTCTGCCGATCCCCAAAAATACTACTTCTTATAAGCCGCAATATTCTTACTCATCATCTTCCCATTCACATTCTTCGTCGCAATTACCTGCTCCGGTGCTTTTGATTTTTCTGCCCAATCGATAATCAGCTTGAGCCAGTCTACCGTATCACAACCACGGCCATCACCGCAATGCAATACACCCGGCAACAGGAACAGCCTTGCATACGACGCTGCATCAGGATCATTTTTTAAAATGCCTTCGTAATGGTCAATGGTAGCATAGGCAGTGAGCGCAGGATCATTCCAGCCGTGATAGAAAATGATTTTTCCATTACGCTGTTTAAATGCACTGTAATCGGTGCTGGTGGCATCTAAAAAAGCAGAGGCGTAGGCCGTTTGCGATGCAAAATTTTTAAAGGTATATTTTGAATAATCCCAGGCCGAATCATTAAAGATGAGGTATTGAAATGTATTGGTTGAAAACATGTGCCGCAGGGCTGGTGCGTTTTGCATGTACGGGCTTGTGCCTGTGATCCACACATCCCATGAGTTACCGTCTGCTTCTGCTCCAAAGGGCACACCTGGATAAATTTGTTTTCCATCCAGCACCAGTGGATTGTAAATAGTTTTAATGGCTGCCAACTGCTGTTTGGTGAGGCAGCCTTTTCCTGCCTTTCCGTCCGGGCATATAGGTAATTTAGCAAAATTAAAATTGCATTTGCGTGGATCTTCAATAATGCTGTCTGCTGTGCCGTCCAGCAGGTCGCATTGCTTTAGTACTTCGTTTTGCAAGAGCTGGAGATTTTCATTGGTGAGAACCGGTTTTAATTGCTTTGGATCAGGATAGTTATGCTGGCTTTCATTTACAAATTTGGCTGACATGGCCGACCACGCAAATGCCGGTGCGCCGGCTACAATGCCATCAAAATCTTCCGGGTATTGCTGTGCTTCCATCATGGCCTGTCCACCACCACGGGAGCAACCAAGAAAGTAAGATTTGGTAGGTGCTGTACAATAATAATTTTGCATAATGATTTTACTCACTACCGCAGTACGGTGTATAGCAAGCTTTCCAAAATTGAGTTGGCGCTCCATATTATTGTAAGCCCATTTTGCATCGCTGCCGCCTTCATGACCTGCATCGGTTCCTGCGGTGGTAAAGCCGACACTTACTTTATCTCTTAAGCCATTTTGTATACTGCCAACAAAACCACCACCGCCTGACATGAGGAAACGGCCATTGCTTTCTGTAGGCAACAGCAATTCAAAATTTATTTCTTTGCTGATCCTGCCAAGCAAACGGCAGAATGGTTTATTAATGATTACGGTGGGAATCCAGGGCTCCTTTGGATTTGCAATGGTGTCGGATGCTTTTGCTTCTGCCAATAAAATGGTTACATCAGGCAATTGCAGTTTCAGCAGCGCTTCGCAGGGCTTGCATGGTTTGATGGATTGGGCTGATACAGTGCTGGCGAAAGTGAGACAGGCAATTACGAAGTAGATCTTTTTCATGTGACATTTATTTGAAGCAGTTTGTTTCACACAACGAACATAAGGAAACAACGATGTGCTATTGCTTTGCGCCTTTGCTCCTTTGCCTCTTTGCGTGAAAATATCCATTGGAAGAGATTTCACACAACGAATACAAAGAATACAGCGAAACAACGTAAAGGGCTATAATTATTCTTTGTTTCTTTGTCTTCGCTGTTCCGTTGTGTGAAACTGCCTTTTAAATGTACTACAATTATTAATTACTGTTAGGTGTAAAATCAATAATCCACTCAATGCCATACTTATCTCTAAAGCAACCAAAATAAGAACCCCATGGTGTGTCGCCGATTGGTCCTTCTATTTCGCCGCCTTCAGATAGTGCGTTGAATAATTTATCAGCTTCTTCCTTGCTTTCTGCAGTGATTACAATCTTGCTCCTATTTTCTCTTTCATTTGTTTTGCCCAGGATTTCGGGAACATCATTGCCCATCAGTTTGCTGCCTTTGCCTATCTGCAATTCAATATGCATCAGTTTATCGGCTTCTTTTTCTGCAACGGGAAATTCATCGCTTGCAAGATCTTTAAAGCGGATAATCTTTGTTATTTCGGTACCAAATGCAGCTTTGTAGAAATTGAATGCTTCTTCTGCATTTCCATTAAAATTGATGTGTGGATTGATGATTGCCATGTGTTTATTTTTTAGTTGTGATTGATTTTTTATTACTGTTACTACAAGCGTTTATTACAGACTGTTAGTTGTAAAGCACAGGTTATTTGCCCGACAATGTTTTCAATAGATTTTCCAGGTTAACCAATGTCATCCTCATACCCTGTGTAAAGCCTTCCAGTATTCTTTCCAGTCTTTCCATTGATTCATTGTAGATCTCAATGCGTACGGTTGTTTTGTCACCGGATTCACTAAAATATAAATCCCATTCAGAGCCATGTGCTTCCGGGTTTTCGTTTTCATCTGTAAACACACTGAAAAATTTAAAATGGGTTTTGGGACTGATGGAAAGATACCGCTGCACCGACCAACGTTCTACACCATCCGGACTAACCATGGCGTAATATCT
>CAZDHQ010000322.1:1251-5724 GCA_964505135.1 uncultured Ferruginibacter sp. | reverse complement strand
TATAACACCTGTAAACAAAATGATGACGATGGCACCCATCCACAACCAAGGACTTGCAAAATCAATAGTCAGATGCTTATCCACCAGCTGGTTAAATGCGGGCATGATGAGCAGTACTGCTAACACAGAAAACACAAAAGCAATCAATGCCAATATCATTGACTCGGAAAAGAACTGCAGGATAAGTTGCTTTTTATCAGAGCCCAGGGTTTTTCTAACACCTACTTCCTTTGCTCTTTTTTCAGAACGGGCGGTGGAGAGGTTCATGAAGTTGACGCAGGCAATTAATAAAATGATGATGGCAATAATGGTAAACAATCTTACATACTCAATCATACCGCCTACATTTTTACCATCTTTAAAATCACTGTAAAGCCGCCATTTACTCATTGCAAAAGCAAAGTAGGTACTGATTTTTTTATCACTTGGATCATGTTGCTGCTTCAATTCGTTGATGGCTTTATCAAGCGCTGGAATATTGGCATTGGGCGCAGTTTGAACAAACACATCCCATGATGAATTGACCCATTGTGTCATTGATTGCTTCACACCTTCATCAGAATAATTAAATGGCATGATCAGATCAAACTGGAAAGTGGAATTACCGGGAGCATCTTCTACCACAGCCGTTACCTTCATATCATATTCGTTATCTACTCTCAATGTTTGATTAATTGGATCTTCGTTGCCAAATAAAGCTTTGGCAGCGGAAGTAGATAATACAATAGAAGCAGGATCCGTCAATGCTGTGGTAGCATTGCCCTTTACAAACTTCCAGCTAAATACATCAAAAAAATGTTCGCTTACTATATAGCCCGTCTTTTTAATCTTATCATTATTTCTTGACAGGATAAAAGGTTGCTGGTGTGTAGTAACTACGGCATGCTTCACCTGTGCTACGTTCTTTTCAATTTCAGATGCCAATGGCATCACCATATTTTCATCAGTAAAAATCTGGTTGTTGAAGTTGCGATGCGCCATTACCTGGTAAATGTTTTGGTAATTGGCGTGAAACTTATTGTATGCCAGCTCATCCTGCACCCACAATAAAATAAACATGGTACAAACCATACCTATGCTCAATCCTAAAATGTTAGTAAGAGAAAAACCCTTGTTCCTTAACAGGTTTCTCCAGGCAATTTTGAAATAACTTTTTATCATGACTATTAAGAGATTTAATATTTAAGATTGAAGAGATAAGATTATAACAGCCCTAATCAATCATTGAATATTTTAACTATAGAGTAATTCTTCAAATCCTACATCAACAAATCAGCCATCATACATTCCTTATTCCGTCCTCAAACTCTTCACCGGGTTTGCTACCGCCGCCTTTAATGCCTGGAAGCTTACGGTTACCAATGCAATAGAAACTGCAATGATCCCTGCAATTAAAAACACTGCCCAGTTGATCTCGGTGCGGTAAGCAATATCCTGCAACCACTTATGCATGGCCCACCATGCAATAGGTGTAGCAATTAAAATAGCAACCGCCACCAGTTTGATAAAATCAGTAGATAGTAACATGGTAATATTGCCAACACTTGCTCCCAATACTTTTCTTACTCCTATTTCTTTAATGCGCTGCCTTGCAGAAAATGCTGCCAACCCAAACAATCCCATACAGGCGATCAAAACAGCAACAGCCGCTGCAGCAATAAATACACTACCTAACTTTTGTTCTGAGAAATATTGCTGATCATACTTTTCATCAGCGAAGAAATATTCAAATGGATTGCCGGGAAATGCAGCGGTATAAAGACCTTTTAGCTTACTGATTTTAGATTGCATATCACGTGTATCTACCTGCACTGTGAAATAACCAAAAGAAACAGAACCCAAATAAATAGTTGGTTTGATTTGTTCCCTGAAAGAAAGGTGGTGATAATCTTTCACCACACCAATGATTTCAAATGGTTCGCCCCAGCTAATTTTTTGTCCAATGATATTTTGTTTTAAATCAAATCCAAATTGCTGCGCTGCTTTTTCATTGATGATTACTTTTCTTACATTGTTCCAGCTTCGCTCTGCGTCGTTCGGCTCAAATGTTTTGCCCTGTGCAAAGCTGATTCCGTAGGTATCAAAAAAGTTTTGATCGCAGATAAACATAGAATAAGACTTTTTATCATCGTCTTTCTGCGGATTATTAAGTTTGGTAATTCCTTCTGTAGAAAAATTATAACCCACACCAGGAACATTGTTGCTGGCACATTGCTTCTTTACAAATGGTAGCTGGGCCAGTGTATTTTTAAATGCATAGTTCTTTTCTGCCTGGCCTTCAGTAGAAACAGTTGGGCCTTGTATCACCAGCAACTGGTTCAGGTTCATTCCAAGATTGCTGTTTTGCATGTACTGCAATTGCTTGTATAAAGTGATAGTGGCAATAATGAAAACAATAGAAATAGTGAACTGGAAAACCACCAGGCTTTTACGAAGTGAAAAACCTTTTACGGTTGGTTGTACCTTACCACGGATGGTAGTAACAGGTTTAAATTTAGTTAGTGCAAATGCTACATAACTGCCCGACAATAATGAACCGACAATGATCAACACAATCCCTGAAAGCCAGAACCAGCCGTTGTTTAATACTGCCAACGATAATTGCTTTCCTGTAAAATCATTGAACATATTTTGGAACAGGTTCACCAACACCACTGCAATACCTGCGCTCACCAGTGTAAGAATAAATGTTTCTGTCAGGTATTGAAATACCAGTTGTGCCCTGCTTGCACCCAACACTTTTCTTACACCTACTTCTCTTGAACGGTTTAATGCCTGTGCCGTGGAAAGATTAATATAGTTTACCCATGCAATCAGCAAAATCAACAAGGCCACACCAGCAAAAACAGCCACCAGTGTTAAGCTGCCAAATGTTTGAAAAGGATAATTAAAAGAAGGCGCTAAATGCAGTTGACTGAATGGCTGCAATAAAATGTCATCGTTCTTTGTTTGTGGATCAAGGGAATGAACAATGTTGGTAATGCTTTTTCCCACACTTTCTCCATTTGCATCTTTTTTTAACTGCAGGTAAATATTGGTAAAAGAAGACTGCACCCCATTGGGATCAGCCCAGTCGTTGTCTCCCCTGTTGGCAGCGCTTTCCAGGGTATGTAGCGAAAGCAATGCTTCTGCTTTGATATCAGAATTTTCAGGCAGTTGGTATACGGCCTTGATGGTGTAAATGGTATTACCAAACTGATTGCTTATGGTAAGGGTTTTACCAACCACATCAGCCGTACCAAATAATTTTCGGCTCATGGGTTCAGATAGCGCCACCGTTTTTGGTTCAGATAGCGAAGGAGTGCCACTCACTAACGGGAAAGTAAAAACGCTTAAGAAACTTCCTTCTACATACATCATGCTTTCTTCCCTGAAAGTTTTTGTTTCCGTGGGATTGGGTGCGTTATAGCTAACCACACCTGAGGCTATACCATCTGCCACACGAACAAAATTTTCAATGGCAGGCACCTGCTGTTTTACGATGGGTGCCAGGCCCGGCGCAACATAATAATCTGTTGCACCTTCTTTATGCTGGTAATTGACACGATAGAGAGAATTATAATTTTTATTAAACCGGTTGGCGCTCCATTCAAAAGCCACAAACTGCATAATAAACAGGAACACGGCAATACCCAATGCCAAACCGGCAATATTGATCAATGAAAATTGCCTGTTTCTCCACAAATTTCGGATGGCGGTTTTAAAATAATTCCTGATCATAACGCAGTGGTTGATTCCAATTGAGTCGGCAACATAGCCGGCGACCAAAAATTTACAACAGCCGTGCCGAAACGGAAATGCTTAATAGTAAAGGGTTTCAGAGCAGATTAAAAGAGAAGTGTTCGAAAACGGACAGTTTTGTGTTTGATAGCGTACAGCTTCTCCGTTAGAAGATTGAGGTTGTTGGGCGTGAGTTCGTTTAGGCGTTAAAGACGTTTAAAGTTTAAGGTCTAAGGTTTAAGGTTTTTCGCTTGCAGGATGCCGTTAGTAGATACCTCTCCTAAACAAACTAAAAAATAAAAACCGGCAGCCCTATAAAAAGCTACCGGCCCTATAACAAAATCAGACATCGACAAATCAGACATCAAAATCAGACATCAGCAAATCCTACATCCGACATCCTAATCCATCTTATCAATCAACATATCTCCAATATGCAGTCCTTTATCAATTTGTGGATTGCCTTTGTAATGCAGTTTAGCATCGCCAAAAGCAGTTACCTTAATTCTGTCTGAAACATTCATGGTAAAATCAGCCTCTCCATAAGCAGTAATTTTTCCAGTACGGCCATTCACTGCACTTGTGTTGATTACGCTCTCACCGTAAGAAGTGTAACGCTGCTCTTTGATGGTTCCAGCTTTGATGTCAAGTCTACTCTCACCATAAAACACCGCATGCAGTTTAGCAAAATTCACTTCATTAAAAGTAACTTTTGATTCACCATAAACCTTCAAAGAAAACTCATCTGCTTCT
>CAZDHQ010000322.1:0-1241 GCA_964505135.1 uncultured Ferruginibacter sp. | reverse complement strand
GATCAACTGTGTTTCTTCACCACGTATAGAAAGATCATTGAGCTTCTTAAAAGTTATCACAGCAGTAACAGTAGTGGCCTGGTAAAGCGGGTGTTTTGTTTTGTATCCATCTTCGCTGCTCTTTTCCTGTTTGGGTATTTGCTTGGCCCCATCGAGGTAAAGCCAAAGGGTTTTATTGTTTACTTCAATGTGCAGCTTACTCATATCTACTTTGATGTTCTCTATGCTCACTTCATCTTTATCACCCTGCACCAATATCACTTTGATATAAGGGCTTACAATCAGTTTCTCAAAATGATCTACTGATTTCACCTGCGCAAAAGATTGTATTGAAATCATTGCCAGCAGAAGCGGCAGGAATAGTTTGATTGTTTTCATCGTTTTCGCTTTACTGATTGATTACTTCATGGTGAGCACTAACCTGCTGCTGCCTCCATCCACTGTTACCAATGTACCGCCACCATTTACTTTGCCTCGTATCTGGTCATCTTCTACCTTACCGCTAAAATTTGCCAAACCGTTGGTTTTAATTTTATTGGCACTCAAATCAAAATCATATCCTTTATTAGCTGGCAATTCCAATTCGATTTTACCACCTGAGTTACCCAGCTTTACAAACTTGCCTGGTTCTGTAATGGCTACTCTTACATCACCACCACTGGTACCTGCACTTACATTACAAGCCAAATCATACAGGTCAACATTGCCGCCGCTGGTATGTGCCCTCAGGTCACCTTTTACACCATGTCCTCTTACGTTGCCACCACTGGTTGCAGCATTGATGTTACCATTCAATGTACCGAGATCAACATTACCACCAGAAGTAGTTAATTTGATTTCGCCGGTGCAATTATTAGCATGCACATTGCCCCCACTTGTTACCAGTTCAATATCATTGCCAGAATTCTCCACCGATACATTACCACCACTTGTTACGCCTTTAACCTTTCCGCTCACATCATTCACAGTAATGTTGCCGCCGCTGGTAGTTGCTTCCTGTTCGCCTGAAATACCACGCAGGTCAATGTTTCCGCCACTGGTGGTGAGATTGCTTTCAATTTCTTTGTCTACATAAATCTTAAAGGAAATGGACAAACCTTCTTTCCAGTTCATGTTTCTTTTCTTTGGTTTAGCAGTTGCATATAACTTACTGCCTTCCACAGCTACGTTTAAATCGTATAGCTGTATGCGTTTTTCAATGTCTTCTTTGGATAATTTTTGCTTCCAGTTATTTCCCTGCA
>CAZDHQ010000321.1:0-5737 GCA_964505135.1 uncultured Ferruginibacter sp. | reverse complement strand
TGATTAAGGCTTAATCCTTTTTCGAGTGCCAGTTTATTAAAAGGTGCAATTTCTTTTGGGCTGATATTGTACATGCGGCCAATGCTGTAATAATTTTCTTTCGGCGCCACAGTATGATTGAGGTAAAAATTAGGAGCAGTTCCTTCCACTGTTAGCGGCTTGTTTTGTGCTGCTGCAATAAAGGGAATACAAAATGTCAGTATCAATAATCGCTTCATGCTAAAAATTTTTTCCGTGGCAAAGATGCAAAAAATAAGTTGCTTAACCGCATGCTTACTTGTTAAGGATGCGCCATTCTTTAGGGTAGTAATTATTGATTCGGCCCTGCAGCACTTTTATCCATCCTAAATGCTGTTGCTGGTAAGTAATCAGCATCCATCCCTTATGCGCTGTATCCAGTTTTATATCCTGCCTGCGCAGGTATTGCAAGGCTGTTTCTTTGTCCACTTCCACAGCAGGTAATGCTTTGCTGATAATGTTGCTAACCGCCAGCTCATGCTCAGGGATTAATTCTTCTCTTATAATTGACCCCAGCTTTACACCTGCTTTTTTTATATACAGGTGTTGTTGGATTAATAATAAATCCTCTTCAAATATTTTTGGAAAGGCAATGGTTGTATTATTTTGTTTGAAGAAGAAATAATCATTGGATGATTGTAAATAGCTGCTGACAACCTCTCCTTCTTTCTTCGACAATTTTTCCAGTTTGTTTTTAGTGCTGTGAAATCCATCACTGCTATTTTCTTTTTTTCTAAAAGCAGCAATAAAGAATCCTTCGCCTTTTACCTTATCAGGATAAAAACGATAACCCAAAGCCTGTTTTTTTTCCGAAGCAGTTTCTACTATTCCCCAATCATTAGTAATTGTTAAACGGATATTTCCCATTTCAAATTCTTCCACCAGCCAGTCTGCTATTGCTTCATCTTCTGCTGCTGAATAGGAACAGGTGGAATAAATTAAAATACCGTCCGTTTTTAAGGCAGGCATTACATCTGCCAGGATCCGCTGCTGGCGATGGCTACAGAGGATTACATTTTGCTCACTCCATTCTTCAATGGCTGCTGCATCTTTTCTAAAGAGTCCACTTCCACTGCAGGGAGCATCAATCACAATTACATCAAAATAATTTTCCAGGCGCTGAAAATCTTTGGGATCATTATTGGTAACAATGGTATTGGCAGCTCCCCACTTGCTGATGTTTTCAACAAGAATAGCTGCCCTTGATTTAATTACTTCATTGCTCACCAGCAGGCTTTCTTTGCTAATGATAGACAATAATAAAGTTGATTTACCACCTGGTGCAGCACACAGATCAAGTACTCTTAATGGTTGAGATAGATCCACAGATTGTTTGACTGCTTCTTCCAAAAACATACTGCTGGCATCCTGTACATAATAGGCGCCTGCATGAAACAGGGGGTCAGCAGTAAACGAAGGCCGTTCATTTAAATAAAAGCCGTCGCTGCTCCAGGGAACTTTATTCGCTGCATCAATATCAAAAGGAATGTTGCTGTTAAGCTTAGTACTATTTACTCTAATAGAAGTAACGGTTTCTCCCGATGCATGAACGGCTTCAAATGCAGGTTGGTCAAAGCCTTTGCAATGCTGTATTGATTCGATGAAAGATGTTGGTAGCTGCACTGGTAAGTATTACAGCAGCAAAAATACTGGAATCAGTTAGCAAGGCTGAAATCTTTTTAATTCAAAACATTCTTTTTTCAAATCTGTTAAACTTGTATCCAGCCATCTTATAAAAGCCCCAGAATTTTCCCTGCTTTATGTAAACGCAACTGCATCCTCATCTATAAAATAAAAAAATGAAAACAGTTATAATGGCTGCCACCGCAGCATGCTTAATTTTTGGCGCATGTAAAACTTCCCAATCGGTTACAAATTCAACATCTTCCTCTTTAACCGGCAGTGAAATGCTGTATCAAAATGAATGGAAACTTATAGAATTACAAGGGCAGACAGTACCGCTCATTTCAAAAGCGCAATTGTCTTTTACACCCGGCACCGTAAACAGGGTGAGCGGAAATGCAGGGTGCAACTGGCTTACAGGATCATTTGAATTGACTAATAAAAATAACATTAAGTTTTCTCCAATGGCTACCACCAGGATGGCCTGTGCCGAACCAGCGTTGAACGAGGTAGAATCCAAATTTTTATCAGCGTTAACCAATGCATCTCAATGGAGTATTGAGAATGGAATACTTTCTTTGGGTGATGGTAATTCAACACTGGCTAAGCTGAAAGCACAGCGGCCTGCCACAGCAGCAGAAAAGAAGCTGAACGGAACCTGGGAATTAAATTTTCTTTTGGGGACTAAAATAGCTTTGGAAGGATTATTTCCCAACGGTAAACCCACCCTGGTTTTTAATTTCCCGGCAGAGGAAGTTATGGGCCATGGTGGATGCAATGGCTATAGTTCAAAAGTAAAAGTTGATAAACAAACAATAACGTTTGCAGATCCTTTATCTACCATGATGTTTTGTGAAGGAAATGGTGAACCACAATATTTTAAAACACTTAAAACAATCACTTCTTATTCTTTGAGCGATAATGACAGTACCCTTAATCTTATTGCAGGTGACATTGCAGTAATGCGTTTTACAAAAAGGTAGTAGTAAATTATTTAGCGTAGAGAAAACTCCCCAAATTATTCAATAAAGATTTTTTCCAGGAGCAATTGTTGCTCCTGTTGTTTTTGTTGTAGCTGATTTTCAAAGAGATTATTTAAAAGAGTCAGTTTTTATTGAGTGGCACAGTTTTGCTTTTCTATCAATTAAAGCAAACGATTATGAGCAACATTTTATATATCCTTTCAATTATTATCGCTTCCATTTGGTTCGTGGGTTATGTTATGTGGGATGCACCAGTAATGATTCATTCATTGATCGTGTTTTCTTTTTTCGGGATACTTGCCAGCGTATTGATGGACAGAAGCGGACAAACAAGCAACAAATAAAAATCAACATATATGGAACGCAATTACAACGAGGCAAAACAGACTGCTTTTTTTAATGAAAACTTCGACTGCAACAAAATGAGATCATTGATTATGCATGGCAATTCTAACCTGAGTTTTTCTGAACGTTTCAGGAACTGGATTAATCAATATACTAAAGAGGCGAGGGAGAAGATTTGGGTTGATATTGAATCTTACAGATCGAGATAACTACTTCAGATCTCTGTAGGCTATTAGTTCTATTCCTTTTTCTTTGATAATGGCTTTCACCTTTTCATTAGTAAAAAGATCGGTTACACCTTGCCTGTCTGCGGCTACATCTTCATAACCGGTATGATAGATAGCTTGCAATTCGGCATCATCAAGCCCGGGATGATCAACGAAAAGATATGTTTTGCCAGCCTCCAGTTTATTAATCATATTGATAAAACTTTGCACTTTTTGTGCTGCTGTTTTAGAAGATCCTTCATATGGCGCATATTGAACTCCGAAATCTGACGGATCAATATCTATATGATATTCTTCAGCCAATTTTTTAGTCATTGCCCTTACTTCTTGGCTCAGCTCTGTGCAACCCATATGTGCGGAGATATGACTAATACGAGGAATTTTCTTAAGCACTAATTCTATCTGCGCCCTAAATTCTTTTTCTATATCATCCAGCTTCCATTTATTTTCTTTGATGGATAAGCCAGGGTAATTTTTATTGGGAAACACCATTGGGAAAAAATACCCACTGCTGTCCCTGATACTTGCACAATCTGTTAAAGGTCTCCATTTCACATTTTCCCATTCACTGGTAATGGCCAAATGTACACCTACATCCACTCCGGGGTTTTCCTGGAGCAGCTTAACTGCCTCAGGAAACCACGGTGATGGCACAATTACTTCAATTGATTTTTCAATGCCTTCTTTGTAAGATTTTATCAAAGCAAGATTGCCCGAGTGCGAATAGCCCATATCGTCACCTCTTACAATAAGGCGTGCAGGCTTTTGTTGTGCATTAGCATTCAAAAATACAAGACTCAAAAACAAATACAGCAATCGCTTCATGCAATATTATTTAACACCTGCTCTTTTCTTTAACTCAGCTACTGGCATATTATTCATTCTGCCAATTGGTTGATTGCCCCGATAGGTTATCACCTTCATCAGGTTGGCATCTTTTGGTACTGATACCGGGCCGGTATATTTTGGATAAAAATGATCGGGATATGAATTATCAAAACTATAGTAAATATCCAGGCCATCTATTTCCGTTGACAGGCTTACTGTTAATTCATTTTTATCATTCTTCGTTACAGAAAACTCGGGATCATACATACTCGGAGCATACTTAACTTCCGCAACATTAAAGCGCTTAAAGTGATCTTCTATTTTGCCCACAAAGGTAGTCCAGTTCTTTTTGGCAGCAGGGCTCCATCCAATTTCACTAATGGCAAATGCACGTGGCCAAACCATATACTGCACCTGGCGATAATTGTATACCTGCTCTGTCCACAAATTGCCCTGCACCCCTTTCACCATTTTTTTATTGATGCCTTCTGAGATCGGTTCGTAAGAATAGGTTTTATTTAAACGAAGTGATGCATAAATTTTTGGTTCCATTATCTCATCAGCCTGCATATAGTCAAGGTAAGCATAGGTGGTTGGGCTCATCACCACTTCATGCCCCTGATTAGATGCTTCCACACCGCCCTTGGTGCCACGCCAGCTCATTACTGCAGCAGTTTTAGAAACACCGCCTTCCAATATTTCATCCCAGCCCATCATCTTTTTACCATGTTTGTTTACAATTTTTTCCACCCTGTTTTCAAAGTATCCCTGCACTGCTTCCATTGTTTGCAGGTTTTCTTTTTTCATTAGTGCTTTTACCGCATCACTCTGTTCCCAAAATGTTTTAAAGGTTTCATCACCGCCTACGTGGATGTATTCAAAAGGGAAAAGATGTGCTATCTCCGTAAATACTTTGTCTAAGAACACATAAACGTTTTCATCGCTTGGGCAGAGATTATCATCTACCAAAGCAGTATGTGTATCCCAATCTTTAATGGGTTCTCCAGAGCCCACACCATGATTTTTTACACCACCAGAGCAGGATAGTTCAGGATAAGCAGCAATAGCAGCAAGGCTATGGCCGGGAACATCAATTTCTGGTAAGACATCCACAAAATGTTCTTTGGCATATTTTACTACTTCTTTAATATCCTCCTGAGTATAGAAACCGCCATAGTTCCTGGGTTCGTCTTTAGTCGGTTCACTAAAATCGCCAAAATGACCGACCTTCTTTACATTCCATGCGCCTACTTCAGTAAGTTTTGGCAATGATTTTATTTCAACACGCCAGCCTTCATCATCAGTTAAATGCCAGTGAAGTAAATTGTATTTATACCTGGCCATTTCATCTATAAACTTTTTTACTTCATCTTTCGTAAAAAAGTGACGGCTAACATCCAGCATCAAACCACGCCAGCCAAATCTTGGATAGTCTGTAATCTCAACTGAAGGTATTGTCCACTTTACATTCTTTACTGCTGTTTTACTTTCAATTTCTTTGGGCAATAATTGCAGTAAGGTTTGTACGCCGTAAAATAAACCTGCAGGCTTATTTGCTTTAATGCTTACACCAGTGGCTGATGTAACTAATTTATAACCTTCATTGCCAAGTGTTTTATCTTCAGTGGTATTTAATGAAAGGGTGATGTTGCCCGTAGCACTAGCACCAACGGTAACAGCATAGCCTGTGGCAGTTGATAATTTTTCTTTCAG
>CAZDHQ010000320.1:0-5738 GCA_964505135.1 uncultured Ferruginibacter sp. | reverse complement strand
GTTTGCTCATCAACCAGGTCTTCTTTCTTATCCGTCTCGGGCACATCATCTTCCACCACCAGGTTTCTTGTGCTCACCTGTGTTACTTCCATTTTATCACCCGTGTTTAGCCTAAATTCTACATCACCTGCCAATTTAAATTCTGTAACGGGCTCAGGCTGTGGCTTTGGCTCCGGTTGCGGTGTTGGGGTAGGCGTTGGCGTTGGTGTTGGTTTCGGTTCTGGTTTTGGCTCGGGCTTTGGTTCGGGCTTGGGATTTAATTCTTCTGGCGCCGGGGAATAAGGATCAGCAAAAGCCTGCAGGCCAAGTATGCACCATTTTGTAAAATCAGCGTACCTGATCCAGATAAAACCTTTATCACCCCAACCGGTACCCCAACTATTCAATACACGAAAAGCACCGCCATACTTTGCATCATCGTATCCAATTACCAGCATTGCATGACCAGCATGTTTCCAGTCACTCAATGAATCATTGGGATGCGTATTCCATACATCTGTTTTTATATTAAAAAAGCTTTCCGGTAAATAAAATCCTGTTGAAACGGGTGAACCTTCTACCAATGCTTTTTTTGTATTGTTAATCTTGTCTTCATCACTTACCACATATTTATCTGTTGTAAGCATACCTTTTGCAGCAAACAACACAGCAAGATCTGCCACCCGGTAAAGGCTAGATTCTAACTTTGCATAAAATGAAACGGGTGTGCCGCATTGATACGGCATGGTAGTGAGCAATGCATCGCCACTATCTATCAGTGTAAAAATAGCTTTGATAGGATCGGTTCCTTTTTGACAATCATTGTCATCAGCCGACTTGATTCTTTCATACAAACAGGTAGGGGAGAAAGCGTATTTATCAATCAGGTTTTTATCCGTGATATTATGTGTCTTAGCGTACAGGATGGTGGCAAGCCCATAGCCATTGGCAAAGGCAACACAGGTGCCATGGTTGCCCTGGTCTGCAGGTGTGGGGCAGTATTTTTCCAGTGAATAGCTGGAAGGAAGCCCCCTGAAGCTTCGGAGTGAAAGCGTTACTTTCTGCGGTGTAGCAGCAATGGTTGCAGGATTAATAATAGCGCCGGTGGCTCTTCTTTGTGCAATACTTGTGTTAATGCATATTGCAAGCAAGCCAATAACAAGGCTGGTGTAAAGTTTCATAAAGAGGTAATTTTTTGCAACATCAAACATAGGTTTTAGCAAAGGCCTGCTCAATACCCTCCGCAGGGTATTTTGTATGAAATTGTTTTAGACTGATCTATGTTTTTTCTTAATACAATTTATTGCTGGGCTATCTTTGCACCTCATTAATCAATTGAATATTTTATGGAATACAGGATTGAAAAAGACACCATGGGTGAAGTGAAGGTTCCCGTGGATGCTTACTATGGTGCACAGACCCAACGCAGTGTTGAAAATTTTAAAATTGCACAGGACATTAATCGCATGCCAAAAGAAATTATCCGTGCATTTGCTTACCTGAAACATGCTGCCGCTATTACCAATTATGAAGCTGGTGTATTGCCAAAGAAAAAAGCTGACCTGATTGGAAAAGTTTGTAAAGAAATATTAGATGGAAAACTGGATGCCTATTTCCCATTGGTAGTATGGCAAACTGGAAGCGGTACACAGAGTAATATGAACGTGAATGAAGTGGTGGCTTACCGTGGTCATGTGATCAATGGTGGACAGCTTACTGATAAAGACAAATACCTGCATCCAAACGATGATGTAAATAAAAGCCAGAGCAGTAATGATACTTTTCCTACCGCAATGCACATTGCTGCTTATAAGATCTTAATTGAAACGACCATTCCCGGTATTGAAAAGCTTCGCAATACCTTAGATAAAAAGGCAAAGGCATTTAAGAAAGTAGTGAAGATTGGCCGTACGCATTTTATGGACGCCACACCACTTACACTGGGCCAGGAGTTTAGCGGATACGTATCACAGTTAGATCATGGCATCAAGGCAATTAAAAATACTTTGGCGCATTTGAGTGAACTGGCATTGGGTGGCACTGCTGTTGGAACGGGTATCAATACACCGGAAGGGTATGATGTGAACGTGGCAAAGCATATTGCTAAACTCACCAAACTTCCTTTTGTGACAGCAAAAAATAAATTTGAAGCATTGGCTGCACATGATGCAATAGTAGAAGCGCATGGGGCATTGAAAACAGTAGCAGTTAGTTTGATGAAAATTGCAAACGATATCCGCATGTTATCAAGCGGCCCACGGTCAGGCATAGGCGAAATTTTTATTCCAGATAATGAGCCCGGATCATCTATCATGCCGGGTAAAGTAAACCCAACACAGTGTGAAGCATTAACCATGATTGCTGCACAGGTGATGGGCAATGATGTAGCAATAGGCGTTGGTGGCAGTCTGGGACATTTTGAACTGAATGTATTTAAGCCGGTGATGATTTATAACTTCCTGCACAGTGCAAGACTGATTGGTGATGGCTGCGTAAGCTTTAATGATAAATGTGCGGTGGGCATTGAGCCAATTAAGGAGAATATCAAGAAACATGTTGATAATTCATTGATGCTGGTAACGGCATTAAATACCAAGATTGGTTATTACAAAGCTGCAGAGATTGCACAGAAAGCACACAAGGAACACACTACATTAAAAGCAATGGCAGTGAAGTTGGGTTATTTAACAGAAAAGGAATTTGATGAATGGGTAGTGCCGGAAAAAATGGTTGGAAAGATTAGCTAATGATAAAAGAAAAGTCCGGTTAATGAAGCCGGACTTTTTTAATGTGTTTATGCAAATGGACTGCTGTCTGATGAACCTCCAAAAAGATTATCTACTGCACCACCCAGCATCGGGAATTTTTCTTTTACAAAATCTTTGATTGTTTCCAGCGATTTGATTGCCTGCTCAGGTGTAATGCCTGCATTTTCAGTAAGGCGTTTTATTAATTCTTCCATGATTTGTTTTTTAGTTGGAGGGCAAAGATGGTACTAAACATCAAAACACAAAATTTATTCAGTATCATAACGCACCACTTTTTCAATGCCGGGTAATTTCAGGAGCCTGTTGCACAGTTCATCCAGTTCATCTTTATCATGCACAAATATTTTCAGATCGCCCTGGAAGATGCCATCCTTGGCTTCAATAGACATGGCGGAAATATTGAACTTCATTTCGCCACTGATAAGATTGGTGATTTTATGAATCACACCCACATCATCCAAACCCACAATTCGCAAACCGGTGAGGAAAGAAATTTCTTTATTCTTCGCCCATTTTGTTTTCACAATGCGGTGGCCATAGTTCGCCATTAGCCTTGCTGCATTGGGGCAGTTGGTGCGGTGAATTTTTAATCCTTCTCCTGTGGTCACAAATCCAAATACATCATCACCGGGTATAGGCTTGCAGCAGTTGGCCAGTGTGTATTTTATCTTATCACTGCTTTCGCCAAATATTACTAACTCGGTATCTTTTTTATCGTAGGTTTTTAATGCAGTTTCGCCTTCCGGTTTTGCTTCTTCCACTTTCGGCTTTGGAAAGAACAGCCGGTCTCCCGAAGCAGTAAAATCTTTTAGTTCTTTGAGGTCAATTTTTTTGGTAGCGATTTCATATAACAAATCCAGTGAAGAATTGAGCTTATAATAACCAGCCAATTCTTCTAAATTATGCTGTGTTACCATACCTCCAATGGCATCCAGTTTCTTCTGAAGAATCACTTTTCCATCCTCGGCCACTTTTCTTTTTTCTTCTTTTAAAGTGTCTTTGATTTTTTGTTTGGCCTTGGAAGTAACTACCTGGTTCAGCCATTCCTGGTTGGGCTTTTGCTTGGCGCTGGTAATAATTTCTATCTGATCACCACTTCGGAGTTTATGACCCAGCGGCACCAGCTTATGATTTACTTTGGCACCAATACATTTACTACCAACGGCAGTGTGTACACTAAAAGCAAAATCCAATGCAGTAGCGCCTGTGGGCAACATTTTTACATCACCCTTGGGTGTGTACACATAAATTTCTTCCGCAAGAAAAGAGGTTTTAAAATCCTGCAAAAAGTCCAGCGAATTGGCATCATGGTTACTGATGGCTTCTCTTATCTGCTGAAACCATTTATCAAAACGGCTTTCATCAGTAGTGCCTTCTTTGTATTTCCAGTGAGCTGCTAAACCTTTTTCTGCAATTTCATTCATGCGCTTGGTACGTATCTGCACTTCCACCCATTTACCGCCCGGGCCCATCACCGTGGTATGCAGCGCTTCATACCCGTTGCTTTTTGGATTGCTCAGCCAGTCTCTTAATCTTTCAGGAGAAGGATTGTATTCATCCGTTATCATACTGTACACTTTCCAGCAATCTTCTTTTTCTCTTTCATGTGGTGAATCAACAATGATGCGAATGGCAAAGAGGTCATACACTTCTTCAAAGCTTACGCCCTTTTTCTTCATCTTATTCCATATAGAGTGGATGCTCTTGGGCCGGCCAACAATTTCAAAAATCAAATTAGCCTTTTCCAGTTTTTCTTTCAGCGGCCTGATAAAATCGTTGATATAACGGGTACGTTCTCTACGGGTATCATTTAGTTTCTGAGCAATATAGCGGTAGGTGTCAGGTTCCAGGTATTTCATGGAAAGGTCTTCCATTTCTGTTTTGATAGCGTATAACCCCATCCTGTGTGCCAGCGGTGCATACACATACACCGTTTCACTGGAAATCTTCAATTGCTTTTCCCTCTTCATACTGTCCATGGTACGCATGTTATGAAGACGGTCTGCAAGTTTGATAAGGATTACCCTTGGATCATCGGTAAGTGTCAGTAAAATCTTTTTAAAATTTTCCGCCTGCTGGCTGGTATTGGTACCCATCACATTGCTGATCTTGGTAAGACCATCTACAATTTTGGTAATCTCATTACCAAATTCACGCTGGATATCTTCCAGGGTTATGTCGGTATCCTCAACAGTATCGTGTAATAAAGCACAGATGGTACTTCTAACACCCAGGCCAATTTCTTCTACGCAAATTTTGGCTACTGCCAATGGGTGTAAAATATAGGGTTCGCCACTTTTCCGCCGCATGGTTTTGTGGGCTTCCACTGCCATTTCAAAAGCATTACGAACCAGTTCCTTATCGCCTGGTTTTAATTTAGGTTTGAGCACCCTTAATAAACCACGGTATTGCCTTAAGATTTCATTCTTTTCCTGTTCTTCGGTCAGGTTATATTTTACTATCGGTTCTATTACATCCATTATTACGAATTTAGTTTAAAAAGAGGGAATTTGGATAAAATGCTTTGTTATGAATGAATTGGAGGAACTGAGAAAACAAGTAAAAAAGATTGTAGATACGGCTTCTGAAAAAGAACTGGAGTTGGTTTTTCACCTACTGGCTGCGTCAAAAAGAAAAGATTCGTGGGATGAGATAAATTTTAAACAAAAGGATGCTATAGATAAAGGATTAAAGCAATTGGATAATGGTTTAGGTGTTCCCCATGAGGAGGTAACGAGAAAATATTCAAAATGGTTAAAAAAATAGTTTGCTCACCGCTTGCTATTGAAACGTATGAGGCTACTGTATCCTACTTGCTTTACAAATTTGGTGAAGCTGCAGCTAAAAAGTTTGTTGTAAGTGTTGATGAAAGACTTCAGTTGATTACCACACATCCAAAGATGTTTCGCTCAAGCCAAAAAAGAAAAAATACTTTCCTTACCAGTATTAATAACAAGATAACGCTTACTTACAGATACAGCCAGGAGCAAG
>CAZDHQ010000319.1:3000-5743 GCA_964505135.1 uncultured Ferruginibacter sp. | reverse complement strand
CTAAAATCACTTACTGCATAGCCACCGTCACTTTCACCTTCGGGACTTTGCATCACCGGCATCAGGTGCAAAAGATTAATGCCTAATTTTTTAAAATAACTCAGCTTGTCTGGCATTTTTGAAAGGCTGCCACAAAAACGATCGACGTACAAACTCATACCCGCAATTTCATTGCTTAAAAACCAATTACCAGTCTGTTCCTTTTCTTCATCCAAATCTTTCAGTTCACCCCGCCGGTTGATATAAGCATCAGCAATGGTATTGATCAATTGAATGAATAACTCATTTGAATGCGGATATGCACCATACAGCTGGCTATACAGATCATGTATGGTAGCAGTATTGGCAACAAAACGTGTGAAAAATAAATTATCCTTGCCTGCGATATCAATCTTCTTTTCCAGCAGGCAGTTGTTGATTAGTTGATGCAGTTTAGGATTGTACATGAATATATTGGTTCCTTTCTTTAAAATGATTAGTCGAAAATGGCATTGCTTAAATGCCTGAATGCTTCCATGGCACCCAGGTACTCACAGGTACGGGCACCCGCTTTATTCGCATTACCCACAATTTTTTTCCATTGATCTTTTGAAATGAATGGACCTTTTTCAAATTGCTGATCTAATTGATACAATACTGCCCCTACAAAGGCATCGCCTGCACCAGTGGTATCAACAGGATTTACCGGTATACTTGGAATAATTTCTGTAGCGCCATCTATTCCAATTAAAGTACCTTCTTTACCGAGGGTAATAGCAAATACGCTTTTTGTTTTTTCCAATAATACTTTCACGGCGGCTTCCAGTGTACTCCTGCCCGTTAGCAACATCGCTTCTTCATCACTTACTTTAAAAAATTGGCAGCGCTCTAAAAAATACCAGCTTTGGTCAATGAAGGTTTGTGTATTGTTTTTAAAAAGCAGGTGACGATAATTGGGATCAAAGCTGATGAAAATATTTTTCACCATTGCTTCATGCAGCAGTTGCTTGTATGCAGCCTGCAAAGGGCCCGGCAAAAAACCAGTGGCAGAGCCAAAGTGAATAATGGATACATCACTCAGATCAATTGATTCAATATCTGATTCAGATAACTGGCCATCTGCGCCACGGTTAAAATAAAAATCCCGTTCACCATTTTCCATAAGCGATACAAATGCAAACGTGGTAAAATGATTGGGATCCTGCAGCATGTATTGAGTATCCACGCCAAAATCTCTCATCACATCTACCATGAATTTACCAAACGGATCTATGCCTACTTTAGCGGCCAGTTGCACATTACCACCCAATGCAGCAATGGCAGCCGCCACATTGGTGGGAGCACCGCCCGGCTTCTTTAAAAAGTTTTCACCTTCACTTAATGCTTTGCCTTTATCGGTGCAAATCATGTCAATCAATGCTTCTCCAATACAAAGAATTCTGCCCTTCCCTCCATCTCCTTTCCCCATCCTTGGTCTCCGCTCAGGACTGAGAGAGCGGTGTTCCCCATCTTTATTTTGCATTTTATCTTCCATTTCCTTCTTTTTATCCTTTTATAAACGTGAATAAAAAATTAAAAAAAGTATTTATAATTGAAGGCTTCTAAAGCCTCCCCTTGGGGGAGGTTTGGTGGGGCCTACTAATGCAATATCATTGTCTTCTTATCCATATCTTCCAATGCTATTCCCTTTGTCTCGGGCATCATGCGCCAAACAAATAATAATTGCAATACCATCATCACAGCAAAAAATCCAAAAATGTATGCACCGCCAATATGATTTGCAAAGAAGGTGAAGGTCTGCGATATAATCGCTGCGAACACCCAGTGTGTAAGACTTCCAAAAGCAGTGCCTGATGCTCTGACAGAATTGGGAAATATCTCAGACAAAAACACCCAGATCACTGAACCCTGGCCCACGGCATGTGCTGCAATAAATAAAAAAACAAAAACCGTGATGCCGCCATTAATCACACCTGCAAAAGCAAGCGTCATTAATAGTAACGAAATAATATAGCCAATAGATCCGATAAACATCAGCGTTCTTCTTCCATAGCGATCAATCAAATACCAACCTAAAGCTGTGAACAAAAGATTTACCACGCCGATACCTGTACTGGAAAGAAATGCAGCCTTGGTACCCAAACCTGCCATTTCAAATACCCGTGGAGCAAAATAGATGATGGCATTAATGCCAGACATTTGATTAAAGAACGCCAGTAAGAATGCAAGCATCAGCGGCTTGGAAAACTTTCCTGAAAAAAGCGATTCATGCTTAGGCTGTTTCGAACTTTTTATCTCACTTATCAATTCATCCGCATTGGCTCCACTCATTTCAAAAACTTTTCTGGCGCCTGCTTCATCATTTTTATTTAGTATTAACCACCTGGGACTTTCAGGCGTAACAAACATCATTAAAGAAAATATCAGCGAAGGAATTGAAATTAAGCCCAGCATGTAACGCCAGTCATTCTCTCCACCCACATCTTTCAATAAAAAATTAGTGAGATAAGCAAGTAAAATTCCAATTACAATATTTAATTGAAATGCAATTCCCATTTTCCCTCTATGCTCAGGCGGTGCTATTTCTGAGATATAAACTGGTGCTACTACGGAGGATGCTCCAATACTTAATCCACCTAAAAAACGAAACAGCATGAATGTGTAAACATCAGCTGCTACTGCACATCCTATTGAAGAGACAAGAAAGAAAAGCCCGATGAAAATAAGCGTCTTCTTTCTTCCGAATTTATTGGCTGGTAAACTT
>CAZDHQ010000319.1:0-2990 GCA_964505135.1 uncultured Ferruginibacter sp. | reverse complement strand
CCAATAATAGTTCCATACAATGCCATTGCCAATGCAGTGCCATGCATCCAATCACTGAGGTTCCACAATTTTTGAATGCGCTGCTCTGCTCCAGAGATATTGGCCACATCCATACCAAATAAAAGACCTCCCAAAGCAACAGTGATAGACCAGAGAACTAATTTTTTATTCATACTACAGTATTTGATTAAACTCCAGCCGCTCTCCATCGGGGCCGGTGATGTTAAAATATTTGCAACCGTTTTTCCAGAAAGATAAAAATACAGGTGCTTCTTCAATAATGGTGAAAGAAGCAGCTTTTAATTGCCTGAACGTTTCATTAATATCATCCACATCAAAAGCAATATGATCAATATGCCCATTTGATCTGCTCCTGATTTCCCTGAGCTCCTGCTCCGGCATTTGATAGAGATCAATGATCATGTCATTCAATTGCATCATGGCCACATTACCTGTGTCTCCATTATATTCAAAGGTGGTAGCCATTACATTTTTAAAACCTAAACGTGCATAAAATACTTCCGATACCTTAATATCGGTAACGGGTATCCCAATATGCTGTATATGGTTAAGCCTGATATTCATTATAACTGTACTATTACTGCTTCATAAGGTTTTAAATTCTCTGAGATTGAAGATGCATTGTAATTACTAATTAACAATTTTGCTTTGCTAAGATTAAGGCCTGTTTTAACAACAGCTTCCTTAGCGGTAAAATTCAGCAATACCAGCACTTTGTTTCCGTCCAGTTCTCTTGTGTAAGCATACACAGACGGATTATCTTTATCAAGCAACATATATTTTCCATACACCAGCACAGGGTTGTCTTTACGCAATTGCGTCAATTTTCTAAAGTAATTCAAACAACTATTAGCATCTTTTTCCTCAGCAGCTACATTGATGCTGGTATAATTTGAATTTAACTTTAACCATGGTTTACCCGTGGTAAAACCTGCATTAGCAGTACTATCCCATTGAAAGGGCGTACGTCCGTTATCCCTGCAGCTAAACATCACATTTTGCATAAACTTCTTTAAATCCCCACCAATATTTTTTTGATGCTGGTATTCATTCAGTGTAGCTACATCATTGTAATCTTCAATCTTATCAAAATAGGCATTGCTCATTCCCAGCTCATCTCCATTGTAACAATAAGGTGTGCCACGCATGCTCAGTATAAATGTATTCAGCATTTTGGAAGAGCGCTCTCTGAATTCCGGTTTATCACTTCCAAAACGGCTCACCATTCTTGCCTGGTCATGATTGGCAAGAAATACCGCCATCCATCCCTTTTGTGCAAATGCACTGTCCCACTTGGTAAATACTTGTTTTAAATGCAACACACTGTATCCATCGGGTTTTGCAATATCCACCCATTCAAACGGGTAAGCCATGTTCAGTTCCTTACGGTCTTCATCCACCATATTGTGTGCATCTTCCATGGTATTGCCAGTACCTTCTGCTACCGTCATCACATTGTATTTGCTGAATACTTCTTTGTTCATTTCCTGCAGGTAATCGTGCAGGTGCGGAGCCATGGCATAATACTGCATAAAGTTTTTTTCAAAGCCTTTAGGAAATGCAGGAAACGTTGTGTCTTTTGCAGCGAACCCAAACGCATCCAATCTAAATCCATCTACACCTTTATCAGCCCAAAACCGCATCATGCTGTAAATCTCCTGGCGCAGTTTGGGATTCTCCCAGTTGAGATCAGGCTGTTTCCTGGAAAAATAATGCAGGTAGTAAGCATTACTCAGTGAATCATACTTCCAGGCATCATGGTTTACATCGAAAAGGCTATACCGGTAATTTGGTTTTCCTCTTTCAGCATCCCACCAATGATAATAATTCCGATAAGGATTTGTTTTGGAACTGCGGCTTTGCTTGAACCACTCATGCTCATCGCTGCTGTGATTTACCACAATGTCCATCACCAGCTTGATATTGCGTTCATGCATGCCTTTCAATAAAGCGTTGAAATCATCCATGGTGCCAAAGTCTTTCATTATATTTCGGTAATCGCTTACATCATAGCCATTATCATCATTGGGTGAACTATAGATTGGATTCAGCCAAACCGCAGTTACACCAAGGCTTTTGATATAATCCAATTTTGAAATAATCCCTTTCAAATCACCTATGCCATCACCATCGCTGTCTTTAAAACTACGTGGATAGATTTGATAGACGATGGCTTCTTTCCACCATTGTTTATTAGAAGAATCTTTGACTGCAATGGGCTCCGTTTTTGTCTCGGATGAGTTACAGGAAAAATTGATTGCACTGATCATCATTGCAGCGCCCAATATGTATTTGAATTTGCTTCGCATAGTATTCGTTTTAATGCCCACCGGCCATTGCAATGTTGCCTTCTATGGATGGTTTGCCTGATTTGATTAATAAAGTTAACAGGGCAGCTATTAATAAAAAGATGCCAGCAAAAGCTATCGCATTACCGGGATTGTTGCCTAAAAAATGTTTAAGCACAAAACCAAACGTAGTGGTTTGAATAAACATTGGTATTACAATCATCATATTAATAACACCCATGTATACCCCATATCTTTCCTTGGGAATTTTACTTACTACAATCAGGTAAGGAATGCCCATCATACTTGCCCAGCCAATACCAAAACCTGTAATGGCAGGAAACAGGAAATATTTGTTTTCAATAAAAGGGAATGCCAGCAAACCGATGCCTGCCAATGTCAAACAACCAAAGTGAACCAATTTGGGAGAAAATTTTTTTGCAAACCATACCAGACCAAAGGCACATAAAAACGTAACGACATTGTACCATGCATTTACGAGCCCCGTCCAGCCTACTGCTTTTTCATACAATTCACTATTTTGTTCTGGTGTAGTTTTCCAAACAGATAATGCAACACTTTTGGATGAGTTTTGCCAGTAACAGAACAAAGCGTACCACTGAAACAAATAAACCAATGCCAACTGCCACATTACTCTTGGCATATTGGTAATGGCATCAA
>CAZDHQ010000318.1:0-5766 GCA_964505135.1 uncultured Ferruginibacter sp. | reverse complement strand
CTAAATTGAATTAATTGTGATGCAGCATAAACTAACTACTGTTATTTTTTTATTTCTTGGTTTTTACGCTTTCGGCCAGCCCGCCACCTTCACCATCCACCTTTCTCAAAAAGTACAGCAAATCGAAAACTTTGGTGCATCTGGCGCATGGTATTCTGAAGGCATTGGTAAATACTGGCCTGTGGCCAAAAAAGAAAGAATGGCTGAACTCCTGTTCAGTAAAGGATTTGACAAGAATGGTAATCCATTGGGCATTGGCTTATCTGCATGGCGATTTAATATTGGTGGCGGCACTGCAGAGCAAGGTGATAGCAGCGGTATCAGTGATCCGTTAAGAAGAGTGGAATGTTTTCTTTCACCCAATGGTAAATACGATTGGAACAAACAGCAGGGCTATGTTTGGTTTGTAAAAAAAGCTGCGGCCTATGGCGTAAAAGATTTGATTGCATTCAGCAATACAGCACCGGTACAGTTTAACAAGAATGGGCTTGGATTTAAAACAGAAAAAAATTACGAAGCCAATTTAAAGGATGATCAATATACCAACTACGCCAACTTTCTTGCAACTGTGTTACAGCATTTTGAAAAAGCAGGTACGCCTTTCCGTTATATAAGCCCGGTGAATGAACCGCAATGGGATTGGTCAGCTAAGTTTGGTGAAATGAACCAGGAAGGATCGCCATGGCATAATAAGGATATTTATAAAATAGTCAACATATTGGATAGTGTGTTGCTGTCAAAAAAAATCAATAGTAAAATATTGGTTACTGAAGCAGGCGATCTCCATGCTTTGTATGAAGGCCAAAGCCGCTCTGGCAGGCAGATACAGGATTTTTATAACCCGGCAAGCTCCATGTATGTAGGTAATCTAAAGCAGATGCATCAGGTGATTGAAGGACATAGTTATTTCACAGAAGCCGGTGACAGCAACATGATTGCAGTAAGAAAGAAAGTTTTGGATACAGCAAGCATGTACAAAGTTCCTTTCTGGCAATCGGAATATTGTATGCTAAGCAACGGTTATAAGGATGGAAAAAAGGGGAAGATCGACCCGATGGATTGTGCACTGTTCCTTGCAAAAGTGATTTACCATGATTTGACTGTGGCCAATGCTACTGCCTGGCATTACTGGAATGCATGGGAGCCGGGAGATTCATTGTTTGATACCCGTTATTATTTACTGGCGTTAAAGATTAATCCAAATAATACGGATGGTGATTTTTCCATTACCAAAAACCTTTGGGCATTGGGTCATTTCAGCCGTTTTATCAGGCCGGGCATGCACCGCATCATTACTGAAAGAAGCGACGGCCTAAGTGAATTGCAGGCGGCCAAAGATGTGATGCTGGCAGCTTTTGCTGATGACAAACAAATTGTGGTGACTGTGATTAATTATACCAGCGTGGCAAAAGAAATTAAGTTGGATATACCGGAATTAAAAAAAATGAGATCGATGCTGCAATATGTTACTACGGCTGACGCTGCAAATAATCTTACTAAATATCCTCTGCCATCTATCAATAACATTCTACTTCAACCAAGATCAATTACTACTATCGTTTTGCTGTGCAAGGATTTTGGCAGATAGTTTATCCAGTTAACAACACTTAACCAGGATTGATTTTTCAAATGCATAACTCTGCCAGTTAAAATTACAGCGATCTGTGCATTCTAATTGTTAGCAGGTAAAGTTTCGGGAACTGATTGCTCTCTTTGCACCAGTTCCGGCGCTTCAGTTAGTAAAAATGTACGCAGCCTTTTTAGTTTATCTGTATTGATCAAATCAACATTACACTTTAGCAGTTCACTCCACACCTTTTTATTTTCGGGTGATGCCCATAAGCGAACTTTACGTCCATTTTTATGTGCTTCTATTACGTAATATTCCAATCGCTTTAAATCAGCTTCTGGTATATTGCCCTTGCCTTTCCATTTAAGCAGGTGGGAATATTTACAGCTTGCTATAGGATACAGGTCAGGTGTGGTATCATTGGCTGCTTTTCTCAGGTCTTCATCTATAAATACAAATCTCTTTTGTTGATTTCTTACCAGCTCATAAGGTTTGTTACCAGACAGCACAATGGTTACATTCCTGAAAGTGGTGCAGCCGTTTTCATATACAGTAAGAATATCCTGGTATTTTTCCAGTAACTGCATCAATGCCTTTCCGGTGGCCTCTGCATCGGATTTGATATCGATCAATAAAGTAAGTGGACAACTGTGTAATGGATTTTGTTGCTGTTCTTTGGCGCTGCTCATTACATAATCCAGCAAAGGCTGCAGGTAGAGTTTCTCCAGTGTTCTTTTCTTTTTAAAACAGGGCAATATATGCGCTACCACCAGGTTGCCTTTTCTTAAATACACATCCGCCTCCACATAAGTAAATCCATTTGACAGTGCATCTTTCAGCGGCCGCTTATGATAATAATCATTGTGTGCAAAAGCATTGGGTAAAATACTTATCTGGGCCTGTAGCCAATTAACCAACATTACAAAAAACAGGCTGGAAATAATCCTGCATACAGAGGCAGATTTCAGTGGCATAGGCAAACTATTGGAACTTTTGTTCAGTAAAACTTATCAACGATAAAAATTGTACATGCAATATAAAGAGCTCGAATAAATTTATTGTTAACAAGTTGAAAATGGGATTTAACTTGATGTTTTTTTTGTGTTAACAGCTTATTCATTTTGTTATTGTTTTAAAATACCATAACCTGCTGTAACCTTAAAGTTGCAGGCCATCATCTGACCTGCTGCATGTGCATTTTTTATTTTAAATCGAAATTCCCACACAGGTCTTTATATAAATTGCATATAGCACATCTTAAGTTCATTTCCTTTCTATCCAATTTAACTGAGCTGCCCTGCTAGCAGATGTGGAATTTCAAATAAATATATTGCTTAACTGTCTTGATTTTTGTTATGATCATGAAGTAGTTATTTACATCTGCGAAAATCATTGGTAGTTATAGATATTGAAAGACTGGCAGGATAAAAAATGCTGCTTATATTACAGCTGTCAATTAAAGTACATATTCTATAACCAGCGTTTCGATCATGCAAAAGATATACTGCTTCATCACTTTCTTTTTATGTGTTTTGTCGGTTACAGCACAAAATTCAGCAGCGCCTGATATCATATTAGTAAACGGCAAGGTGTGGACGGGAAATGATTCGCCTGCATTCACTGAAGCCGTTGCCATCACCGGGAATAAAATTGTGCGTACTGGTAAAACAGCTTTACTACAGCGGTTGGCCGATGATCATACCATTGTTATTAACCTGCATGGTAAATTGGTTACGGCAGGCATCAATGATGCACACACGCATTTTTTAACCGGCTCACTTGGATTAACAGGTGTTGATCTTTACCAGTGTAAAACATCAGATGAGGCGATTGCTGTTATTGAAAAATTTGCAAAAGAACATCCGGGAGATAACTGGATCACTGGTATGGGCTGGCTCTATGATATTTTTGAAGGCGGCATGCCTACCACTGATGCACTACAAAAATTAGATAAGGCAGTGTCTGGCAGGCCTGTATATCTGGACGCCTATGATGGGCACAGTATATGGGTAAACAGTAAAGCACTTGAACTGGCGGGTATTACAGTTGAAACAAGGTTTGAAGGTTTTGGCAGCATTGTTAAAGATGCCGCAGGTCATTTAACAGGCGCTATCACAGAGGGAGCACGTGCATTGGTTTCAAGAATTGTTCCGCCGCCTACCACCGATGAAAAACTGGCAGCATTAAGGGAAGGAATGAAGTATGCCGCAGCACATGGCATCACCAGCATTCAAAATGCAAGCGGAAATGCAGAAGAGTTTTCGCTGTATGAAACGCTGTTAAAAAATGGGGAGCTTACGCTGCGTTCCTCCACCGCCTTTAGCGCTGGAAAAAACACAAGTGAGTCAGATATACAGGAATTTATACAGATAAAAAGAAGTACCGAAAAAAATACCCTGCTCAAGGCCGTTAGTATTAAGTTTATGCTGGATGGGGTAATTGAATCGCATACGGCGCCGATGCTGGAACCTTACAGTGATGCGGACGCTGACGGAAAGAATGCCAACAGTGATTTTGCATTGCCGCTTGAAAAGTACCGGAGTCTTTTAACAAGATTTGATAAGGAAGGGTTTCAAATTTACACTCATGCCATTGGCGACCGGTCAGTAAGGGAAGCATTAAATGCTTATGAATACGCACAAAAAATAAATGGCACTAGAGGAAGGAGGCATCGCATTGAGCATATTGAACAGAGCTCGCCGCTGGATATCCCACGCTTTGCTAAGCTGGGTGTGATGGCTTCTATGCAACCAATACATGCAGATCCAGGTGCCATTGATGTGTGGGCAAAGGCGGTGGGTAAAAAAAGGTTATCGCACTCCTTTGTATGGGCTTCAATGCTAAAGAATAGTGTACACCTGGTGTTCAGCAGCGACTGGCCGGCCTGTATTACACCTGATCCCATACGTGGCTTGCACAATGCGGTAAACCGCAGAACGCCGGAAGGAATACCAGAGGGGGGATGGGTGCCGGAACAAAGCGTTTCCATAAAAGATGCCCTGAAATCCTACACGCAGGAAGGTGCTTATTCTTCTTTTGAAGAAAACATCAAAGGCAAGATTATGCCGGGCTACCTGGCAGATATTGTTGTTTTCTCACAGGATCTTTTTTCTATCCCCTCAATGGATATTTGCAAAACCAGGGTAGTGCTCACCATTTTTGATGGAAAAATTGTGTACAGGAATGAGGAGCTGATGAAATAGCTCTCTTATCAAGTAATGTAGTGGTATGTAGTGGTATATTTAAAACAGAATTTTTCTACTGTGCGTTTATACGGTAACGTTAGTGGCACTTTTTTCATTGAACGAAAATGTTTGTTCTCCTTTTGGTGCAAACTTACCAAGGTAAAGCGCCAGCGCCCTAAACATCCATGCCTGGCTCCACCGCATATAAGGTATCCTGGAAGTAACATATTTATTTACCTGGTAAATAAAATAGCCTTTTTTATGCTGCATGTTTTTAATGGTCCACCCCATCACCCGATCCAATAATTCTTTTTGTTCATCCATTTTGCCCATAGCAGCTAATGTGGTTACCAACTGGGCCGGTGCATGTATATCGATAGGGTAGGTAGAGTTGCTGTAATATTTTGAAATACCTTCTTCTGTAAAAAAGGTATTTACATAGTAATCAAATCCTTTTTCCATGGCTTGTGTAAAGCTATTGTCTCCTGTGTGTAGCATATAATCATGGATGCACTCCAGGTTATAGCCGGTGTGAAAATTATCAATCCAGTAATGGAACGAAGCAGTACCATAACTCCATGAGCCATCTTCTTTTTGATCTGCACAGCAAAAGCTTACCAGTTTTTTTGCTTCGCTAAACAGTTCTTCTTCTTTTGTGATAGCATATACTCTTGCAAGCAGCCTGGCACCCATCAGGGAAGTATTGTAAATAACACTGTGATCAATGGGCGAATAAGACACAGCAAAACTTCCATCAGGTTTGGTGGACCTATTTAGGTCTTTCAAAATAAAATCGCAGGTTGACCGTGCTGACGTAAGTAATTTTTCATCGCCAATCAGCTCATACGCATCCAGTAATGCATTTGCATTAAAACAGGTAGCAATAATAGTAGGATAAAATCTTGGTTGAAAAAATGCCCTTGCCTGCCAGTCAAAATTATAGCCCCAGCAATCGCCGGAAAACCCTTTTGTTTTCTGCTCCTCAATAAGTTTGATAAACCAGTTGATTTT
>CAZDHQ010000317.1:0-5770 GCA_964505135.1 uncultured Ferruginibacter sp. | reverse complement strand
TTTCATGGCTAATGCATCAAAGGCTTCATCCATTGTACCAATTAATACCAATGCCGGCACCGTAAGCGCTTTAAGTCCTTCCTTGTAATCCTCCGGTGCTGAACTCATATTTGCCCGGTAAGTATATTTTCTGCCTGCTGTATTTTCTGGCAAATTCAAAAAAAGCACGGGTAAGCTATCTTGCGAATGATCGTTCAACTCGTTAAACATCTTTAAACCAATTATCCTGGCAAAATGAATCTTCATAAATGGTTCAATGCTGTCATTAACCGGTGCTGGCGCTTGCCTGATAGCAGGTGAATTTTGCCCGATAAGCGGCGCAAGTAAAATGTAACCATCCGCTATGCTGTTTTTTGTTTGCATAGCAACGTTTAGCGCTACACCTCCCCCCATGGAGTGACCTGCAATAATAACTTTACCACCAGGTTTCTTTTTACGAATTTCATTTACAATATCTGCCACATCATCTGCATATTGATTGATATAATCTACATCTCCATCTTTCCCCTCAGATCTTCCATGCCCTCTCAGGTCAATGGCAAATACTTCTGCCCTGGTTGCTTCCCGTAATAATCCAGCAGTTTTGTTATACATGTAACTGTTAGTACCCACTCCATGTATCAAAATAATCGTGTTCTTTGATTTTGCCGGGAATCGGTAAGCAGCTATTTTTTTGTTGTCTCTTACATTGAAATAATAATCTTCAGTTTTATATACCTGTTCAAAGCCCAAATCTTTTAAAGCCTGCTCATTGAGATCAGTGGGCTTTGATGGTTTAAAAACAGGGTCGGGCATGGCAATAAGTTTTGCTGCTTCTGCCAGCATACTGTCTTTATTCCCTTTGTAATAGTCCTGCAGAATATTTTGCGCCAATATAAAATTTGTAATAAGCAAGCCTGCCAGCATTAAGATCATTTTTCTCCCATTCATGTTTAGCATAATTTAATTTTAAAACTTTATTTCTAATTATTCGCAGCTAGTTAAAAAAAATCACAGGCTGTTAAAAAAAAGGGAGATGTTGCAGTTATTATTTAATGCGCAATAACTTGCTTACTATATACGAACCACTTGCATATACAGGGTGAAGTATATGGCCAGCAGATACTACTGATTGGCCAGTGAGCACTAAAGTATCACTATCCAACTTGAATCTAAATCGGGCTGTTCCGTAAGTAAACATTGGATGCATAGCAAACAGCGCATTGGTGATAAGTACTGAATCATCCTGTTGATAGGTGCCTGCATTCACAATAGAAGTATTAAAACGGCGCAGTTTAACTTCATCCTCTATTACCCAGTTATTAACTTTAGTTGTATCACTAGTCCAGCTAAAACTATAGTAATTACGACTAAAAATGGCTATACTTTCAGTGGGAAAAATCGAGGTTATGGTTCCGTCTTTTTTTACCGTTTGTACTTCTATAATTTTCCAGGTGCCTTCCACCGAATTAGTGTTTTCTTCATTAAAGTTTAACTGTGTTCCAAAAAAGGACGTGAAAACACTGGCGAAGAATAAAAACAGGTGTGAATATTTCATTGCTCAACAAATTGATAGGTTATAGCTCCTGCGGTTTTGGTAAATCCTTTTGATTTCGCTGAAACATTGGAATGTTGTACTAAATGGGCGCAACTGTTTGTATAAGAAAAGCCTGCCTGGGGGAAATCAGCAATAACAAAGCTTTCTCTCTTGTACCGCATACTGTCAGCAGCAGAAGCCCTGGTGCTTGATACCTTTATAAAAATTGTACAGGATGAAAGAATTGAAATAGATAAAAACAAAATTGAAATTTTGATCCGCTTCATTTTTTACTTTTAAGTGAATGGAAATAATAAAAATTTTAATTGATTTAGTTCGACGTTTTCTTCTTTTAGAATTCAATTTTATAACTGATGTTTGGAAGAGCGATTTTGGCATTATCAACTTCCACTTTGTTAGTTTTAAAATTGAACTTATGGCCTTCTAAATCCGGTTGATTTATAACAGCATAAAGTATCCACTGCTATCGGTCACCACATTGAGGTTGGTAGCCTTATTTAGCACCTGCACAGTGCAGCCATGAATTGGAGCGTTAGAAGCATTGTCTATAACAATGCCTCTAACGGTTTGCATTGTTTGTGCCTGAAGTATATGAATACAGAAAACGAAGGAAAAAATAAAAAATAAACGCATAAGTTCTACTGAGATTAATGATGCAAAATTCATTGCTATCTCAGTTGAAGGCAATACTGATTTATCAGTAATTTTTATTCTACCAGCCCATAGCGTGCAGCAAATGTTACAGCTTCTATAGAATTGCTTACGCCTAATTTTTCTAAAAATCGCTGGCGGTGTGTGTTTACCGTATGTATGCTAATGGAAAGTTGATCAGAAATTTCCTTGCTTAAAAAACCCTGTTTTACAAGTTTCAAAATTTCAAGTTCACGTTTGGTTAATTCGAGTTCCGGTTTTTTTGCAGTATGAACAGGCAAAAAATTACCTGTTTTAAAATTCAATATCCTGCATTTTAATTCACTATTAACTTCCTGGTTTGGGGATACATCTACAATGCTCATCAGCAACCAAAGTTGCCCTTTTTTATCAAGTTCTAATACCTGGTATTGCTCTACCAATCGTACGTATTTGTTATCAGCATTCAACATCCGATACTCATAAATCGCTTTGTGATTCAATTTTTCATCAGTTGACATTTTATTGAAAATTTTTAGCACTGAAATCCCGTTCACTGCCAGTTGCTGCTTTTCTTCAGGATGCATTTTGCCATCAAAAAAAACATGGTTCAGATTTTCATAGTCTGCTGGTTTATAGCCTAAGAGTTTTCCAAAATTGGCAGAATAAAATAACGTGTCTTTCCTGCAAACATCAAACACTGTAACGCCTGAGTTACTGATATCGGAAAGTTTTTGTAACGAATGTATATGTTTGGAAACAAGCCCGTAATCCAAATCGTTTTCTTCAAAATGAAATTGCTGTAAAAACTTAAAAACAATTTCAAACACATTGATGTGTTCTGCCATTTAAGTATAAAATATTTATACTGGCAAAATAGTGAATATAAATTACGGAAGCTGCCCACACAAAGTAATTGTTTTATAAAAGGCGTTTATTTACTTTTTACCGGCAAACAAACAAACTCTTATGGTTTACGGAGTAGATGCAGCTATAGCCCGGTGGAATTATAATTGAGGTAAACTGGTGAAGCCAAATGTCAATGACAATCACTTCATTTATAAAATGATCCAATGCACTATCAAAACCTGCAAGTAACTTTAGAAAAGGCTGGGTGGAAAATTGTAACATGCAGGTTACCATATATTAACTTGATACCTCTCTTATACATGCTTACTTAGTTTTCTTTGCCGGTGGTAGAAAATTTTTATATCGGTAGGCGAGCGGCTGCTTTTGAAAATGATTTTTAAATGCACGACAATATGCACTTGTGCTTTCAAAACCACAGTTGTTGGCAATATCAATTACATCCATTTTTGTGTTGGCAAGCAATTGAGCAGATTTATTTAACCTTACACTTGCAAGATACTGGTATGGTGTAGTGCCAAAAACTGCTTTATACTGGCGAATCAACTGAGGAACAGATAGACAGGATAGCCTGGCAACTTCACTTAAGTCAATTTTATTTTGATATTGAGATAAAAGAATATCACGGGCAATTGTAACTCTTTTATAGATTTCGAGCCTTGTAGTATTTTTCAAGGCATCTACCTTTAAAGAATGTCTTATTTTTTCGTAATGATGACGCATCAATTCCTGTAAGATTTCTATGTATGTTTCTTCTATGTAATCACTTTGGCCTCTGGCCTGCCTGATCAGCTTTTGAAGCGTTTGAAGCATTCCGCGGTTTACATTGTATAGTGTTTGGTAAAACTCTGGCACACCTAAAGAATCAAACGGGGAGTCTAATAAATCCGCATCATTTTTTGCACAGTCCGTGAAGACCTGGCTTGCAGTATCTGATTTGAAAAAAATTGAAAAAACTTCAGTAGCCTCATTGGTATCAATTTGGCAAGAATAACTCTGATCATTATTAAGAACTAAAAATTTACCTGGCTCAAGTGAGATTTGACGACCGTCTATCCCATACCATTCCTGTCCTGAAAAAATTAATTTTATCGAAAGACATCCTATGTGTTTTGCACAAAAGCTTTGCTTAACCTTATCATGAAAAATTATATTGTTTTTCCCAAACCTTTCAAAATGGACATGCTCATTAAAGTCAGGCTTCGAGTGATCCGGCAATTGGGTAATATACATTCAGTAATATTTTATTGGGTTAGCCACAAATAAATACCAGTTATATTTTTTGAGCATTTCTGCATATCCTGATAAAAGTTGTAAAAGTATTTTGCAATAAACTTAAATGCAAATGAAAAAGATTCAATTGATTTTAGCAGCACTTTTAATTGTAGCAAATGTAATTTATGCACAGCAAATGCATATTAAGCTATATGCAGATTCCGTTCCTGGTGCTAAGCAGATACCTGAAGATTACCGGGAAATGACTGATAGTAACGGATATATTTATAAAGTATCCAGGCCCGAGTTAATCGCTTTTTTCCCAGCAAATCCAAAAGAAAATGGAACTTCGGTAATAATTTGTCCGGGTGGAGGATACCGGCTTCTTGTAAATTCTTACGAAGGTATTGATGTGGCAAAAGCTTTTAATGAAATAGGAATTACTGCCTTTGTTTTAAAATATCGACTTCCCAATGATTCTATAATGTTCAATAAAGCGACTGCACCCCTACAGGATGCAGAAATGGCAATAAAAACCGTTCGTGAAAATGCAGTTGCCTGGCATTTAAATTCAGAAAAAGTTGGTATTGTCGGCCTTTCAGCAGGTGGTCATCTTGCGGCGTCATTAGGCACACACTTCAATGAATCACTCATTTACAATCCTCGAAACATTTCTTTGAAACCAGATTTCATGGTACTAATTTATCCTGTAATAACTTTTGGATCGATAGGCTCTCAACGAACAAAAACGAACCTGCTTGGTGCTAATCCTTCAGAACAACTGGTAAATTTCTTTAGTGCAGAAAAAAATGTAACTGCCGAAACCCCGCCAACCTTTCTACTGCATTGTGCGGATGATGAAAGAGTGTCTATTCAAAATAGTTTACTTTTTTACAGCTCATTGAGTAAAGCGAATGTAAAGTCAGAGTTGCATTTACTCCCAATAGGTGGCCATGGATTTGGAGTCGATCATGACACTCGTAAAAATGAGTGGATAGGCTGGTGCTCTTCCTGGTTAATGGAGAGTGGTTTTTAAATTTTAAAAGATTCATTAAGGGAAAATTAGATAGTACCCTCCCTAGCAGGCACAGCTTTAAAATTTTTAGCTCCTTATAAAGTATTAGACAATTACAGTCATGAGTAATCTTCGCCAATATTGTTGCAGGCGAATTTGCTGTAGTTTCTTTAGGATAAAATTGGACTTGCATAGCCAATAATTATACACTGAATACAATAGGTACAAATTGGGGGACAAAAAAGTTTCTTTGTAATTAGATGTAAAGTTTTCCAGGTAAAGATGAATGGGAAAATAAAAAAGCCCCATTAAAGGGGCAAAGTACTCGGGATGGGAGTTGAACCCACACGCTCGTTGCGGAGCACAGGATTTTAAGTCCTGCGTGTCTACCAGTTCCACCACCCGAGTGACACTATTGAAAAAAAATCCCGAACAAGTCGGGATCTTTTTTTAGAGCGGAAGACCGGGCTCGAACCGGCCACCCCGACCTTGGCAAGGTCGTGCTC
>CAZDHQ010000316.1:0-5783 GCA_964505135.1 uncultured Ferruginibacter sp. | reverse complement strand
GGTTATTGGAGTTGATGAGTTGATTCATTTCATTGCCTGCTTTTAATAAATAATAAAACTCGGCCTGGTTTAGCAAATGAACAATTACTGTTTTCTTAGTATCAAAGTCTTCTGAGCCCATGTTTTCTGCCATGCTGTGCAGGAAGTCTGGGTCCAGCTTACAAAGCAGTGATAAGATCCGCTGCTTGATATCAGCATTGGTTTCCTGCTGCAATAATTTTTTCAGCAGGCTATTATCCGCTTTTCCTGCTGTATCCAGTTCAGCCAGCGCATATTTTTTTACCTCACTATTTTTTGTGAGCAACTGTTGTTGCAAAAGATTTTCCAGGTCAGCATAGTTGGCTTTCTTCAATAGATCAAGAGAATAAATTACTTCGGGCCCCGAACTCTCTGCCACTTTTTTTACTAAAATATCAATGGTGTTTCCATCATAAATGTATTTATCATCACTGCTGAAAAAGCCCTTTTTAATAGAATTATAGAGTGTGTGCAAATAGGTGCTTCTTACAAGAAAAATAACAACTACCCATACCGCAAGGTTGATGATTATTGTTTTGATGGTGAAGAGAATAGATATAGAAATATTCCACCTGTAAAGCAGTAATAGAGAAATACCTACTACCATAAGAGAGGGTGGAAGTGTATAACCTTTTGCTATGATGTGGCCCTTTAAACGCAGCTTTTCTTTTAATGGTTGAAAGAGTATAAAGAACACCGGCTCCTGCATGGTTGACCGCAGCACTTCTGTAAGTAAAGCCATCATACCAAATATAAACACGTTGTAATTGGCATGCCCTTCATAAATAAAAAACAGCATGCAAAACAGAAACAAAGCAATTGGAGTGATAAACAAAGAGGATATTACACCTAGTTTTTCAATTACCCTGCTGGTAAAAATTAATTTAAATACAAGTGCGATTATTCTGCCTACTGCAAAAAATACTGCTACATATAACGAGAGATCTTCTATATTCTCAAACTTGGTTTTTACCTGCGATATAAACGTGTAATCAATTAATACAAAAACATTGTAGCTAAGTATAGACAGCAATGAAATGGCAAATATCAGCCTGTTTTCAAAAAAGAAAGTAACAATATTGGTTTTGCTGTGTGTAAGATGCTGATGATGTGAATGGCCCGAACGTTTCCTGATATTATCCCAGCTTCTTTTGCGGATAACTTTGTTAAACTGGTAAAGAGCAAGCAAAAGAGCTACTATAGCAAACCATATCAAATTACTTTCACCAAGAATTGGCCGTAGCAAAGGTGCAAGCATATAGCCCAGTAGCTTTGCAGGAATATCTCCTGAACCTACAATAGAGAATACCCGCCTGCTTTCTCTTACATTAAACAGCAATGAAACCAATCCCCAAAATGCATAGCCGGTAAGCATGTAAATGAGGGTATTAAAAACCAGCAGGATAAAGATAAAATCGTGGCGGTTGCCAAAGTTTAATCCACACCAAAGCGTTATCAGCAGAATAATGGCAATAAGGATCACCACCTTTAATAATTTCAGCGGAGAGACACTATGTTCCAGTTTTTCGTATAAAACATTTTGTAAAACCAGGCCTAGTGCCACAGAAAGATAAACATAGGGGAGTTTATCAACTGGGAAGTCATAAATAAAAAGAGTTAAAGCAATAACGTTCAAAAAAGCTGTTGCAAGACCAATGAAAAACTGAACAGAGAGCAAATCAAACACCTGCTTTGACTCAGATGGTTTAACATTTAGAATGCTTAAGATCCTTTGTTTCATGCACCTAAATTAAGAAACTAGGCCGATACACATTCCTGGAAACAATAATTTAAGTTAGCCGAACTATTACTTCTTTTATCAATCAATGTTACTGAAACTTAATTTGCAGAGTGAGCAACATATAGTACATTTACGAGGATTATCAAATACAACCGTTCCCTCCTAAACATAATTTTACAGCGTTTCAAACCCCTGAACAAGCTTTGAATATTGATTGCATCAATTTGTTCAGGCGAGTTTTTTGAAGCGTTTGCTCCCTCAGGTAACTATCTGGTAAACTTAAAACCAAAATATACCCGTTATGAGAAATTGCTCATGGCACCTTAAACCTGCCAATGTTTTTTTTATTTTATTAATTACTGCGCATGTACTAATATCTGCAGCTTCAGCACAGCAGTTAAAAATGTCTGACTTCGTTTTATATGGCGGTAATTCCAATATCGTAACAAAAGGCCAAAAAACACCTTCATCACCTGGATGTGCGGTTCAGTTTGCTTCAACCATCAATGTGAATGGAGGCGTGATAGGAAGTTATAACCTCATACAATTTACAGGCAATGCAAATATTAGTGGAAGCCTGCGTAGCGGCGGTAAAATCGTCTTGTCGAATAACAGTAATATTAGTGGCGATGTTTCTGCTGCTAATATCATAAAGCAAACCGGCAATATTTTTCAGGCTGGATCAAAATTATATATTGGCGGTAACCTTGATGTAAATGGTAATATTGGTATTTCTGGTGGAACAATAGTGGGTAAAGTAAGGCAAGCCTCTTCCAGTAATACCTACACTGGCCCCAAACCCGGTGGAGGTAGATCTTTTGGTGATACAGTTTTTCCAGGATTACCACAATTGCCTGCTGTAAAAAATTATAGTACATCTTCTGTAGTTGATATTAAAGCAACAAAAGCTATTGCACCAGGTAGCTACAGAGATGTGGTTCTTGCGGGAAATCAAACATTAACTCTTTCTGATACAGGAACCTATATTTTCAATTCTTTTTTACTCGCCAATGCAAATACAATTGTTTTTGATTTTAAAAATAGGCAGACGGGCTACATTCGAATATACGTAGTGGGTAATATGTTTTTAGATAAAGTGAGTACCAGTATAGTAAATGGAGGAGGTGCTGGCAGGATCTTTACTGAAACACATGGTGATGGGGGAACCGGAACTTTTGCATTTACAATTTCTAATGGATCTGGTAATACCAGATGCCGTTGGTCTGGAACTGTATGGGCTCCTAACGCTGCTATCAATATTGGTTCCGGAACAGGTAATTCAGAGATTACAGGTGCTCTGTGGAGTGGTACCCAGGTAAATATTCAAAGCGGTGTAACCATTAATTATTCCCCATATACTGAGCCGGAATGTACAGTGCCAATGGTGAATGCTGGTGAAGATAAACCGCTTAGCTTCTCTGAAACTACCACACTTACAGGCAGTACCAATGCTCTTTCCCCGGTATATAGCTGGCAGGCAACAAATGGAGGTGCGATAGTGCCACCTGCAAATTCCGCTTCTATTAATGTTACAGCAGCAGGAACTTATATTCTCACGGTAAATGCGGCAGGCGGCTGTTCTGCTTCAGACACGGTAGTGGTTACCAACAAAGTGGTTAATCTAATAGGATCAGAGTTGCTTTCACTATATCAAAATCCATCGGCTTCGTCTGGCGCTTCACCATTCTTCACATTGATTAACGATAGTGTATTAATTGAAATAATTGTAAAGGAAGGTAAGTACCAGCAAGTGTTATCATTATTGCAAACTTCACCGTATGGCCTTACTAACCTAAGAAGCAGTGGAGTAAATAGCTTTACCATTATTGGTCAATATCCAATAAAAAACCTGGCACTGTTAAACCTTTTGCCAGATCTGATTAATTATTGCAGACCACTTTACTTGCCAATTGGCGGCCTTGGAATTTCCACTACACCAGGCGATATTGCCATGGGCTCCAATTTTGTGAGAAACGGTTATGGATTAAATGGCGAAGGCGTAAAGATTGGTGTGATATCCGATAGTTACAATACTATTCCCGGAGATCCTGCCGCTGTAGATGTAAGAAATGGCGATCTGCCTGGTAGCGATAATCCCGATGGCAATACACAACCTGTGGAAGTGTTACAGGAGTATCCTTATGGCCGCGGCGTGGATGAAGGAAGAGCCATGTTGCAGATAGTGCATGATATTGCTCCAAAGGCATCGTTGTCTTTCCGCACAGGGTTTATAAGCGCAGGTGAAACGGCCCAGGGAATTCGCCAGATGAAGAATGCTAACTGCAATGTGATTGTGGATGATATTACGTATATCACAGAGCCCTTCTTAAGAGATGGCCAGATAGCGCAGGCAGTAAATGAGGTGAGTAGCCAGGGGGTAGCTTACTTCTGTTCGGCAGGAAATTTCGGCAATAAGTCATACCAAAATAACTTTAACCCGGTGGCTGCGCCTGCAGGATTTACCGGCACTGCACACAACTTTAGTGGTGGCGACCGTTTCCAGCGGATATCAGTAAAAAAAGGAACTTATATCATCGTATTGCAATGGGTAGATGATATTTATTCACTGGGTCAAACCCAGAGTGGCGGTACTCAAAATGACCTGGATATTTACTTAACCAATGAAAATGGTACCACATTCAATGGCTACAACAGGAACAACCTGGGTGGAGATCCGATAGAGATTCTGCCATTTACGGTTAATTCAGATGCTGATACAAGCATTATGATTGTGAGGTCTGCAGGTACTAGTGCTAACCTTGCATTTAAATATATCATTTTCCGTGGTGATGGAACCATTGCTGAATATAATAGTGGCAATTCTACTATTGTGGGCCAATCAAATGCAGACAGTGCTTTTACTGTTGGTGCTGTTCGCTATACAAGAACGCCTGCATTTGGTGTAACGCCTCCGCAATTGGAAACATTCTCATCTGTTGGTGGCACTCCTGTAAATGGCATAGTAAGAAACAAACCAGACTTTTCTGCACCCGATGGTGTAAATACTTCTGTTAACTTCAGTTCACTGGATATAGAAGGAGATGGTATTCCTAACTTCTTTGGAACTTCTGCTGCTGCGCCACATGCAGGTGCCGTTGCTGGTTTATTGATACAGGCAAGAAAGAAATATTACAATGATAATTTGTCTGTTGGGGCACTACGAAATATTCTAAAAACCACAGCCCTGGACATGGATGCGCCTGGCTTTGATTTTAATAGTGGAAGTGGATTTATAAGGGCCGACAAAGCAATGCAATCTTTTGCTGCTGCCACACCTTCTTTAATTCAGTTGGTAGTTCCAAACGGTTTTACGCCAGGTACAGACTCTTTTACAGTTGGTATTACCGGTAATTACCTAAGCAGGAATACAAAAGTTTTATTCCGTGGAACGCGTGTTGCTACTACCATTACCAGCGACACAACAGGGATGGCCAAAATTCCTTCCTTTATTGGAAACCCATCGATACAGGCCATAACAGCCTCTATTACGCCAAGTGGTTTGGATGGGGGTACATCTAACACGCTTTACTTCTTCACACCGGTAAAAAAGAAAATTGTAGTAACAGCAGATAATAAAGCAAAGAAGTTTGGCGAACAACTTCCAACATTTACATCTACAATTACTATTGATGGAAAGCCACTGGATAGTACAGGTTTAACTGTAAACGATATTGGATTAGCCAATATCATATACACCACTTCGGCCACCAGCACCAGTAACGTAAACAACTATCTTATCAGGCCTTCAAGGGCTGCATTTGATTCTACCAATCCTGTGGATGTTGGATTACAGGAATTGTACACTTACCAGTTTAATGATGGTGTTTTATCTATTACGAAAATGCCGCTGTTGATCACAGCAAGAGATACCACTTTAACGTATGGTGATAAAATTGAAAAAATACAGTTCAATTATAATTATGATCAGAGTAAAATTGCCATCACAGAGCGTGGCACCTTCTTTAATTCGTTGAAAGTAGAACATGCATCTGAATTGGTTGATACGGCTTTTGGTCTTATCAAT
>CAZDHQ010000315.1:0-5786 GCA_964505135.1 uncultured Ferruginibacter sp. | reverse complement strand
TTTTATGCTAAAAAATAAAAAGCTAAGGCTTATCCTTTTTTCAACTCTCCTGGTAATACTTCTTCTAAGAGAAACAGGGTATGTAAACCTTAATTTTTTTAAGAGTAGTATCAAGGCGCAAATAAATGCCAGCTGGAATATATCGTCTACTAAGATTGATTCATTTGAAACATTTAATAAGAGGTGGAAAGAAAAAGTAAATGATAGCTGTAATTTTTGCGGAGAATTAAAAAACTTTCCGGTTAGTGTTTCTTACAAGTCTCATAGAGGCGGAGACAAAAGTGACTGTGATCACATCGATATTACAATAACCGAATTTTCTCCCGGATTGATCTGGACTCCTTTATTTAAGTCAGCGAATTTCACGGCTACTGCATCCTGTAGTAATAGCGTTAGATTATACAAAGAAGCCAATGGAACCGTCTCCTTTAAAGCTGTAAATATTCATGGCCAGCTTTCCGCCACTGGGCATATTACAGTGTATGGTTTTAGCTCTTACAGGAATACCAAAAAACTTATTATTGATTATGTAGAGAAAGAATTTTATCAGTCAGCAAAAAATTATTTAAGTGCTCAGTGAACTTGCTCTTCTTTCGTGTTCGGCGAAACCTTAAGCAAGAACATTTAATTCAAGAGAGTCATAAATGAAACCAGTACTTATTTCATTTTTCTTATTAGTTACTCTTACCTGTAAAGCAGGAACACGGGTAATGGTGCCATTTTCAGCGCAACTTATCGGGTTGGTTACTCTTTTTATAATTGCATGTTTCTTGTCATTCAATTCAAAGAAGAAAAAATAAAAGAATCGCAGCTATTGGTAGAGTCAAATCAAAATTTAACCGCTTAAAAATATTCATTTGATTTTAATACAGGTTAATGCATCCATATGTCGGACTGTTTGCAAAACGAAAAGCTGTATGGCGCAGGAATGCAGCGTAGCTATGTGTTTAGCGTTCCTGTGCCGGCAGTTACTACCTCATCCAGGTGAAGCCATGTTTATTTTTTAACAGTCATCACTTCTACGTTTAAATTAATTTCTGTACTGCAATGAATAGGGAAACAATAATCTGGTAACATCTAACAGGTCACCAGATTAGTTTTTCTAATGCCGGAGTGCCTATTTTTTATTCCCATTTTTATTATTCATTAGCCCCGGCTGCAGGGAAACCAATTTTTTAAACTGCTTAAAGATGCTTCTCCAACGCAAAAAACAAACACAGCAACCTGAATTATCCATAATAATTGTATATTAACAGTAAGGTTAGCTGATGATACAGCCAGGAAAGTTCCTCAGCCTGTAAATAGTAAATCAATCGTTTCCTAAGTATTTCAGCAGAAAGAGATGATGTATTCCGGTTCACCTGCTGCCTTACCCCAATGTTTCATGAAAAACCTCCGGTTTTTGTCAGGCCGGTTTTAAAATCATCAACCATCGCTTTATAAATATGCCTGATACAATACAGCAAAACAGATGACACAGGTGAAAAACGTACTGTGCAATGTATTTTTCCGGCAGTGCCAGCCCTGTAGTATAAAGAGATTTTTGCTGATAGAATGTATGAAGTGGCCAGCTGTGCTGATGCTGTTTAAAAAACTATCCGGGGAAGGATTGCAGGTACATGCTGTTGATGGGATGTTAAGTTCTTTTATCTAAACGCTCATTCTTTAAAAAAATAAATCAGGATTATGAAAAAGTTGTTATCCTTTCTGATTGTGTATTTCACATTTTTTATTTCTTATTCCCAAAACGTTGGCATAGGCACTACCACACCTGTACATGCCAAACTGGTAGTAAATGGCGTGGCGGGCAATGGCAGTACAAGCGCCATATTCGGCAGCGATGGCACAGGGATATCACTGCAACGCAACTGGCCCACCATTGGTTTTAACCAGTATAGGGATACGGCTACCGGATACGGTAAATATATTGCCAACGGGTATGCAGCCATTCAATACCTGGATCCGGGCAGCGGTATGCTTTCATTTGACTTTTTTCCAAATGGAACGGCCAATGCCGAAGCCTCCAGTACTTCAAGAGCTTTGCAATTATCACCTGCAGGAAATATAGGCATAGGTGGCGCTTCTGCTAATTCTTATTTACAGTTTCCCAATACGATCAATAACAGGAAACTTACCTTGTGGGAAGCAGCCAACAATCCTTACCAATATTATGGGTTTGGTATACAGAGCGGCACTCTTACGTATAACGTTGGTGGAACTTCCAATAGACACCTTTTCTTAGCCGGCAACGGCGCCAATGCGTCAATACCATTGATGTCTGTGATCGGCAACCAGAAAGTAGCTATTGGTACTTATAATGGAGTGGGAAAGCTGGGAATAAATCATGAAGACCCTGGTTATACAATTACACTGATGCAGGCTGATCATACCGGATTACAGATAGTAGATGCCAATACCTATAACAGCTGGGAGTTGAAAACAGAAATGGTAGGTGGGCCAAATTATCTTTTCTTCATCTACAGGGATAATTTTGGGAATGTTGTTGGAGGTCCCTTTATTGACAATAATGGTTCCTATCATAGCGCTTCGGATTACCGCTTAAAGAAAAATATATTGGAGATGCCAGCCGTGCTGCCATCATTGCTACAACTGCATCCTGCACTTTATAATATGAAGAATGATCCTGGTAAAAAGAAATGTATCGGGCTTATTGCACAGGAGCTAAAGCAGTTTTTTCCTGAGTTAGTAACGGTTGTGGATGGCCCAACGGCGGGGTATAAAGATATTAAAGACTTGCATACCATTAATTACGGCGGCCTGGGAGTGCTGGCCATTAAAGCCATACAGGAGCAGGAGATGTTGATTGAAAAATTGCAAAAGCAGTATGAAGCATTGGCAACGCAGCTTGAACTGAACAAAGCAGCAAACGAAGCATTAAAGAATGAAAACAACAGTATCAAAAAGCAATTAGAAGAATTAAAACAACTCATTCTTTCAAAAAGGTAAACTACCACCTGCCGCAGAACTGTTTACAAAACGAAAAGCACTATGGCGCAGGAATGCAGCGTAGATAAGTGTTTAGCGTTCCTGTGCCGGTAGGTTACTACTTCAATACTAGTCATACCGTTCAATAATTGCAAAAAATTCTTGTCATTAACCCCAAAGGCTGTTTGCAAAACTAAAACGCTATGGCGCAGGAACAGACTTAACGCAATTGTTAGTACTAAATAAAGGATTGCCAACCGCTGAAAGGTTTGCAACCCGGCATGCTGCTTTTCTTTTGCCAGCAATGATAAGTTCTAACGGGCTTTCCAACCTTCAGGAAGTTGGAAAGCCTTGACTGGCCATACTGCTTGCAGTTTTATTTTTATCCAGTATCAGCGCATCGATGAAATAAAAAATCTCCCCGGCCTCTACACATAACGGAAAAGATTTTGGAAAAAAAATTAGTAGATTTAAAAACCAAAATCTAACACATGCCTAACTATCCAAGCATATTCAATGATGTAATAGGCCCCGTAATGAGGGGACCATCCAGTTCACACTGTGCGGCTTCTTTGCGCATTGGGCGCCTTTGCAGGGACTTGATGGATGGACAAATCAATCATATACTGATTGAATTTGATCCTCATGGTTCATTGGCTACCACCCACAAAAGCCAGGGTTCTGATATGGGATTATTCGGCGGCTTTTTAGGATGGGAAGCTTTTGATGAGAGACTGCAGGCCTCAGCAGAATACATTGACAAAGCTGGCATCACTATCGAAATAGAGATTGTTCCGCTTAATGTAGGCAGCCATCCCAATACCTACCAGCTTACTTTAAGTTCTGCAACGGAGTGCAGGCGACTGGTAGCTATCTCCACCGGTGGCGGCATGATTGAAGTAATCTCGATTGATGGTGCCGCCGTATCTATGGCGGGGGATTATTTTGAAACATTGATTTATTGTGATGCTCCTGACAAAGTGATGGCGTATATCCAGCAGGTATTTAGTGTTGATTTTCTAACCTGGCATCCCGGCGAACATTCATTTGTTGAAATAAAAGCACAGCAGTTTTTGCCCGATAATTTTTGTGATGAATTGCTGGCATTTAGCGAAGTGCATATGATCAAAAAACTGGCACCGGTATTACCGGTAATGGCAAGAAAAAACTTGTCGGTACCTTTTATCACCTGCGAAGAAATGCTGCAGTACAACAAAGGCAAAGACCTCTCCTTGTGGGAACTGGCCGTGGCATACGAAAGTGAGCGGGGGAATATTTCAAAGGCAGAAGTGTTTGAAAAAATGCGGGCCATTTTACACATTATGGAGAATGCCATACAGCTGGGATTAAAAGGGACGCATTATGCCGACAGGATTTTAGGAAGCCAGTCTTTGCAATTAAAAGAGCAGTTACAAAAGAAGCGACTCACAGGCGGCGATGCAAACAATACCATCATCATGTATGTATCTGCCATGATGGAAGTAAAGAGTTCGATGGGAGTGATAGTGGCAGCGCCAACCGCAGGATCATGTGGCGCATTGCCTGGTGCCATCATTGGTATGGCTGCATCAATGGAAATATCGGAAGATGACAAAGTAAAAGGATTGTTGGCAGCAGGATTGATTGGTGTATTCATTGCCGCACATGCCACCTTTGCTGCGGAGGTGGGTGGCTGTATGGCGGAAACAGGGAGCGGTGGCGGTATGGCTGCCGCCGGCATTGTGGTGATGGCAAATGGCACACTACAGCAGGCACTTGGTGCTGCATCGCTGGCTTTGCAAAATTCATTGGGTTTAATTTGTGATCCTATCGGTAACAGGGTAGAAGCGCCTTGCCTGGGCCGAAATGTAATGGCTGCTACCAATGCGGTTGCCTGTGCTAACATGGCCCTGTCTGATTACAATGCTTTAATTCCGCTGGATGAAGTAATTACCACCATGAAAAAAGTAGGTGATGAAATTCACCATACATTGCGGTGTACCAACCTGGGTGGCTTGTCCATTACTGCAGCCGCAAAACAAATAGAAGCCAAACTGGAAGAGCAGTCCCCCAGCTTTTTTAAAGTTTGTTAACGCCATAAAAAGTCAGCGTGTAACGCAACAAAAATGATTACAATAATATGGGTTGCATTGATTGTGCTTGCTGTTGGATTCACCATACTGTTTGCCAGGGATTTGATCAAACATAAAACTGTGCTTGAAAAAGTAAGCATTTGGAAGAATGCCCTTATTGGATTTGTGGTTAACTTTTTTGATGTGCTGGGCATTGGTGCCTTTGCTCCGCAAACTGCGCTGCTGAAATTTACCAGGCAAACAGATGACAGTGTGATGCCCGGTACCCTCAACGTCACCAATACCCTGCCGGTATTACTCCAGGCCATCCTGTTCATTAATATCATCGAAGTAGATTCCTTAACATTGATATCCATGCTGCTGGCTGCCACAGCAGGCGCTGTGCTGGGTGCAAATATTATTTCATCGCTGCCGGTAAAATCCATCCGTTTAATTATGGGTTTTGCCTTACTGGTTACAGCGGCTTTTATGTTTGCACGAAAGATGAACTGGATACAGGGCGGGGGAGATGCGATAGGATTAAGGGGAAGCAAACTGGTGATTGCGATTGCTGTTAATTTTATTTTAGGCGCCTTGATGACTGCCGGCATTGGATTGTATGCCCCCTGCATGGCATTGGTATTTGCGCTGGGTATGTCGCCGCAGGTAGCCTTTCCCATTATGATGGGTTCCTGCGCATTTTTAATGCCGCCGGCTGCTGCAAAATTTATCAGCAAAGGAGCTTATAACCGTAAGGCTACCATTACTATGGCCATTCCTGGTTCAATA
>CAZDHQ010000314.1:0-5787 GCA_964505135.1 uncultured Ferruginibacter sp. | reverse complement strand
GGCTTTGGCATTTTTATGGCGAAGAAATCTGTAAAAGGAAATGAACTTTACCAGCAACTTGTCGGCTTTAAAGAGTTCATTAAAAAAGTTGAGAAAGACCGCCTGGCACAGTTTCTCAAAGAGGATGAACATTATTTTGACAAAGTATTACCATTTGCCATTGTGTTTAATGTAGCCGATACATGGAAAGACAAATTAGCCGGGCTGGACGTGCCACCACCCAACTGGTATGCCGGCAACTACAATACTTTCAATACAGCCATCTTCCTTAACAGCCTTGACCGTTCTATGAACGCCATGAGCAGCAGTTTTTACAGTGCCCCCAGCAGCAGCGGCAGCAGTGGTGGTAGCTGGAGCAGCGGTGGAGGCGGGTTTTCAGGAGGTGGATTTGGTGGCGGTGGAGGCAGCAGCTGGTAATAACGTACACCTATAAACGAAAATGAAATGACAATTGATAAAGCAGTTATAGTTAAGCCATCAAGGGCTACAGATCTTTACCAGGCCCCGGCATTTATTCCAAGCAATAGCCAGCATCAAATAATTTTAATTGATTTGGGCTTTGCCAGTAATCCATTATACAAGCAGGACAAGTTGCTGCTGTTTTTAGATGATGCAGTGTATTATCAAAAACTGGTATTAACCGATGGAAGAGCTAATGCTATCAAGGATGATATCAGGACAATTATTACTACGGGATCAATCAGCACTGCAGGTAAGATTGCCTTTGAAACCGAAGTACATCCATTACTGCCAAAAGAAGCAGGCATTGACCCTTCCATATTGCAACTGCCTTTTTATCCTGAACTGGATACTGAAATTATTTTAAGAGATGAGCTGTTTATTTATTATCATTTCAGCGTAAGCAAATTGATTTACCGCAATGAGCAGCCTTACCTGCAGTTGCGCTACTTAGGCAACTATTATAACACCAACATTATTGGAGTATTACGCAGGTGGCATAGTGAAGCAATAACCGCATTGCACAATATCCGGTTTAAGCTGTAAGCCTGGTGAAGCAGATGTTAACTGGCTAAGCAGCTCCTGATAAATTGATACCTTGTTATATGATTGTATCATGAACCTTAAAAGCTTCTGGCAATATAAACCGCAGGACGTCATTGCTGCTCTCAACAGCAACGAAGCAGGCCTTTCTGCCGAAGAAGCAAAACAAAGACTTGCAGCAACACAAACAGCCAAGCAAACCCGGAGCCAGTTTACAAGTGACCTGCTGTTATTTTTAGCTCAGTTTAAAAGTCCGCTGGTGTTGCTGCTGGTAGCAGCAGTTATCCTCTCCGCATTTTTGGGTGAAACATCTGATGTCGCTATTATTTTAGTAATCCTCCTGGCCACAGGCATTACCGGCTTTGTGCAGGAACGGCATGCAGGCAAGGCAGTAGAAAAATTAATTGCTGTTATCAAAACAAAGGTTACAATACAGCGTGATGGTAAGCCTGCTGAAGTATATGCAGATGAAGTTGTACCGGGTGATATCCTGTTATTTTCTGCCGGCAATATTATACCTGCTGATTGCCTGTTAATAGAAGAACATGACCTGCATGTAAATGAAGCCACCCTTACGGGAGAAACTTTCCCTGCAGAGAAGGAATTGGGCGAAGTTGCTGCAGATACGCCCTTATCAAAAAGAACCAATGCAGTGTTTGAAGGCACCAGCATTGTAAGCGGAACAGGTAAAGCAGTTGCTGTACTAACGGGAAAGGATACCCTTTTTGGAAACATTGCATCCAGCATCAACCGTGCACCTGAAGAAACGGCTTTTGAAAAAGGCATCCGGAGGTTTGGCTATTTACTAATGCAGATCACCATTGTATTGGCTATTATCATTTTGGCCGTGAATCTTTATTTCGGCAGGCCGCTGATTGATTCTGTTTTGTTTGGCCTTGCATTGGCCGTGGGTATGGCCCCTGAATTATTACCAGCTATCATGACCATTGCCATGTCTTCCGGTGCAAAAAGAATGGCGCAGCAAAAAGTGATTGTAAAAAAATTATCCTCCATTCAAAACCTGGGAGAGATTAATCTTTTTTGTTCTGATAAAACGGGTACGCTTACAGAAGGTGTTTTAAAAATTACGGGGACCACAGGTGTGAATGGAAATGAAAATCTTACTGTAAAACAATTGGCGTATCTAAATGCTTTTTTTGAAAGTGGTTTCAGCAATCCGATGGATGATGCATTGAGAGCAATGGAGAATGTATCTGCTGAAGGCTATACCAAGGCGGATGAGATTCCTTATGATTTTATCCGCAAGCGCCTGAGTGTGGTGTTGGAAAAAGAGGGCCGTTATCAACTCATCAGCAAGGGCGCCATTAACAATATTGTAGCCGTTTGTGATAAGGTATTGCTGGCCGATGGTTCTACCGGGAAAATGGCAGATCACAAAAAAGCAATTGATACACTTTACCAGCAATACAGCAGCCAGGGATTTAGAACCATTGGTGTTGCTTATAAAGATTGTACTGGTAAAATCAAACTGAATAAAGAAGATGAAAGGGATATGGTGTTTGCCGGCTTTATTTTATTGCTTGATCCAATTAAAGAGGGTGTAACAACCGTAATAGAAAGACTGAAGAAAAACGGCGTGAAGTTAAAAATGATTACCGGAGATAATAAGTTGGTAGCTGCATACATTGGCGAAAAGATTGGTCTTGAAAAAGTACAGGTGGTAACAGGCGGAGATATCGCAAAAATGAGTCCTGAGGCGCTGGTGCAACAGGTAAAAACGGTAAATGTATTTGCAGAAATAGAACCACAGCAAAAGGAAAGTATTATAAAGGCACTTCGCAGGGCCGGCAATGCGGTGGCGTATATGGGTGATGGCATTAATGATGTGGCAGCTATTAACGCAGCTGATGTAGGCATCTCTACTAACAATGCAGTGGACGTAGCCAAAGAAGCAGCGGACGTGGTATTATTGGAAAAAGATCTATCTGTTTTAAATGGAGGTGTGATTGAAGGCAGGCAAACCTTTATCAATACACTCAAATATATTTATACCACTACCAGCGCTACATTTGGAAACATGTTCAGCATGGCTGGTGCCTCACTGATACTACCCTTTTTACCCATGCTGCCGCAACAGATTTTGATGACCAACTTCTTAACTGACTTTCCCTTTATGGCTGTGGCAGGTGATAAAGTAGATGAAGATGAACTGCGTTCGCCACGTAACTGGAATATTAAGCAGCTAAAATATTTCATGATTGTGTTTGGCCTGCACAGTTCTTTGTTCGACTACCTTACTTTTTTTGCATTGTACAAACTATATAAAACTGCAGACTTATTTCATACAGGCTGGTTTATTGAATCTATTTGTACAGAACTGCTGATTGTATTTGTGGTACGCACCCGCAAATCATTAATCAAAAGTATGCCGGGGAAATTGCTCATTACGTTAAGTGTAATTGCATTGCTCATCACCATCAGTTTACCATTTACTCCTTTTGCTGCCACACTTGGCTTTGTGGTACCACCATGGCATTTAATAAGTATTATCATTGGCCTGCTGCTGGCGTATGTAATTACAGCAGACATCATCAAACTGCTGTTCTTTAAAAGGGCAATCATTTAAGATTGCAATCTTAAATAAAGGCATGGCTATTGCATTGTTATAATATTACCCATACTGGGGAAGTGCACAATTATTAATGATGATACTATGAACAGGAAAAAGATAGTTGGAATTAGCCTGGCAGTAATAGCAGCTGGCATGCTGCTAAAAAGTTGCAAGACCATTCCAAAAGGCGCAGTAGCTGTAAAACCGTTTGATGTAAACAGGTACTTAGGTAAATGGTACGAGGTGGCCCGTTTTGATTACCGCTTTGAAAAAAACTTAAATAACACCACTGCGGAATACAGTCTTAAAGATGATGGTAATATTAAAGTAGTTAATCGAGGTTATGATTTTGTAAAAGGCGAATGGAAAGAAGCAATGGGCAAGGCAAAGTTTGTTGGAGATAAAGACGAAGCCAAATTAAAAGTGTCCTTCTTTGGGCCTTTTTATGCAGGTTATAATGTAATCGCCATTGATCAGGATTATAAATATGCATTGGTAGCAGGTAAAAATTTAAACTACCTATGGATACTTTCAAGAGAGAAAACAATACCGGCATCCATCAAAGAATCTTACCTGCAAAAAGCAAGGCAGTTAGGTTACAATACAGATAAATTGAACTGGGTGAAGCAGGAATAATCTATTCCAATTCCGCTTCTACGTATAATTCTGCAATCGGCATACGGCCATACTGCTGCAATACCATATTGCAACGGTGCAGTAATGCAGCCGGTAATACTGCCGCATCAGCATGGCTCCAAAAAGTTAACAACAGTTTTTGCTGAATCACCGTTAATGGCTCCTGCAAACGGAGAATCAGGTGATGCAGTGCGGATACCTGCTCATCTTTTAAATGACTAAATGCTCCACTCGCCAGCAGGTCAGTTGTAAGAGACAGGATTGTTTTACTTTGCAGCATAACTACAGGTTTTAGTTGTACAATTTCTTTTGTTAACGTAAAGAAATTATGAACAGTATGTTATAAGAATGTAACCTGTTTCAATTGTGGGTATGCTGTGGATAAGCTGCCTGTATTTTCGAACATTCACTATGCTTCATTCAAAAAACTTTTAATAATGTCTGCGGTATAAGCATATTTCCACTCTTTGCCGGCAATGGTTTCAATAGTGCCCAGGTATTCACCATGTCCACCGGGCAGTATGATAAGCTGCGAATGAGCAATTAACCGATGCATAGCCGTAGCATGCTCAATGCTTGCCACATCCTGGTTTGCATTCATTACCAGGGTTGGCATTTTAATGGATTGTATTTGCTCCTCTGTCCATCCTTTAAAATTTTTCATGCGCTCCACATCCCGGTTAAACATATTCTGCAATGCAGCCTGGTTATTATTCACTGCTAAAAATCCCTCCAGCAAGGGCACTGGCATTTGCTGTAGCTGTACATGTTCAAAGCCATTCCAAAACTCCGGCGCTATCGCACTGCGTTTATAAAAAGCAGAAGCAATGATCATTTTATTAATCAACTGCGGATGCCGCAAAGCGATTTCAATGAGTGTTTGTCCACCATTGCTGAAACCCAAAAAATCAGCCCTATTTATTTGTAGGTGCTTAAGTAATGCTGAAATATCATCTGCATCCTGCTGAAAACTTAATGGAGTGGTCCTGTCTGCGGTGCGGCCATGCGCCTGCAATTCCATACATACGAGTTTTCTGTTGCCGGCAAGCAGTGGAATAAGTCTTCCAAAAGTAGTTTGTATGGTTGATCCACCGCCATGTATTAATACCAGCGGTGTACCTTCTCCATAAATTTCATAGTACATACTTAGTCCGTTCACATTGGAATAGCCATTGCCTGATGGCGATATTTGTATTTGCATATTATTATTAAATGATGAACAACAAATTACAACAGTAGCAAGAATACACAACACATATAAGTATGATCGGTTTCATCAGTTAGGCGTATGCACCATCAACTACTGCCAAAACATTTGTAACAGCATAAAAAAAATGTATATTTAATACCAATTAAATATTATTTATTCCAACACAAAATAACTCCCATGCAAATTCACCACAGTCCTGTCCTGAAAAAATTATTCCGCCTCATCTCCGGCAGTTCTATTACTGTAGGCCTGCTTACAGCCTGTATAGTTTTACATACATCTTTTATTTGCAAAGAAGAAGACAAATCCTTTGCACCATCTATCAGTATTTTAGGCAGTGATCCCGCTACGGGAGAATTAACGTTGT
>CAZDHQ010000313.1:0-5789 GCA_964505135.1 uncultured Ferruginibacter sp. | reverse complement strand
ACAAGAAAGGATATGCTGTAACGCTTGTAGGAAGATGTTTGTAAACTATCAATCCAAATGGTTTCAAAAGCTATCGCATTCTCGGCAGGCAACTGGCCCATTGCAGCCTGCATGCTATCGAGGATTTGTTTGCGCTTTTTATGCCAATCGCTTGTTGCTTTTACAGCAACAGTTTTAGCGTTTCCATCTTTGTAAAACAAAACCCGACTCTGTGCAAAACCATTGTTTGAAAACAAAAGCAGCAATGCAACAGCAATATGTTGGAGGCATTTCATTGTGCTTTGTGTAATTACTTTATTTTGTTTTTGATGCGATGCTCAATGCCTGTATAGTAGTGTAATATTTTGCCAGCATATTCGGTACTTCCCAGGCTGGTAATTTTCCATCTTTTAAATATTTCAGGTAACGTTTTGTTACTTCTGCAAAGCAGGCTTCATGGTTCAATTCATATTGATCAGGAATAATTAACTGCCAACCGTTCTCCACTTTTTTCACAGACAATCCCGGATATGTTGTTTGCAGTTTTTCTATTGCAGCCTGTAAGCTTTTTTCGTACGCTGCTGAATTGTTGATTGGCTCAATATACAAGATGGGCTTATACCCTTGCTCCTTTCCCTGCCGGATTATTAGGCTTGCTTTTGTTCCTTTCATCATAGAGAAATGCGTATCACCGCCACCTGCAGGCGCTTCAAAATTCCAGGTGACTGCAACCCTTGCATGCACGCCTTTGATGGTATAATCAAAACTTCCGTTGGCATATACATTCAGCACATCATTGCTCACAGATTTATGGAGGAAAGAAGGAAATGCATCCAACTGTGTTGATTGCTTAAACTGCTGTGCAGATATTTCAGTAGCCCAGCGCTTCGCTTTATTTACAACAATGTCTTTTTGATAATGAATGGTGGTGTTGGGAAAACATTCCCACTGCACCAGGTCAACTAAATGTGTTGTTACATCTACAACGCCTTCCCCTTCCTGCTCCACATCATAGTACCAGGATGGCCTTATCAATGGCTTACCGGAAACCGTTTTAAAAAAATGATGCACACTTTCTTTGATTACAGCAGGGGCATCAACAGTGCCTTTTTGTAATGTTCCAAAAACTTCCGGCATCCTACTGAGCTCTCTTTGCAAAGCATTGGTGGCTTGCGAACGCTCCGTCATAATATCATAGAGTAATACTTTTTTTTGTTTGGCTAGTACAAAGGATTTTTCCAATAAATCAAAACCTGCTTTATTGATCGCCATTGGTTTATCGGCCAATACATTCAATCCTGCATTAATAGATTGATAAATAAAGTTCGTCTTGGTATTGTTGTTACCAGCCAACACCACCACATTCCCTTTTTTTTCAGCCAGCATTTTTTTCAGGTAATCGTCACCGGTATACACATGCTCCTGCCAGGAAGTAGGATTGTCTGTTCTTTTATTGTAACCATCCACCAGTGCCAGGTGTGCATCCAGCTCTTTGCCCTGTGGTGCATATACAAATACATCAGGGCTGATGCCAGCATACATGGATTTCTGGACCAGTGCTGCATGGAAATGACCTGGGTTCAATGTGATTAGTTTCACGCTGCTGTTATTTTGTGCATTAGCAGTCACAACAATAAAACAAAAAATAAAAAAATAATATCGTACTGTCTTCATAGTAATGTCTTGTACTTTTCTTTGATTGACAAACGGGCACTACTCAATTCATCCAAATACAAAGTTGCATGCGGATGTGTTCTGATAATACTTGCAGGAACAGCTTCATTAACTGGTTCATTGATGGTATTAAATACCGCATCCGCCTTGGTGGCAGCGGGCACCATGCAATACAAATATTTTGCAGCCATCAAAGCAGGCACCGTTAATGTTAAAGCTTTTGTTGGCACTTCATCAATCGTATCAAAACATTGATCATTCACCTGTTGCTGGCGACAGGCTTCTTCCAGCTCCACCACTTTCACCCATTGGCTATCATTGAAATCCGCAACCGGCGGATCATTAAATGCAATATGTCCATTCTCACCAATGCCCATGCAAACAATATCAGCAGGATATTCTTTTAAAAGAGCCGTATACCGTTTGCACTCTGCTGCTTCATCACTTGCATTGCCATCCAGGTAAAACAATTCATTAAAAGGCAATCTTGAAAAAATAGCATGCTTTAAAAAATTGCCAAAGCGCTGCGGTGCATCATCCGGCAGGCCAATGTATTCATCCATGTGAAATGCTCTCACTCTATTCCAGTCAAGTGAACTTTCTCTCAGGCCTGAAAGAAATTCATTTTGTGAAGGAGCAGCAGCAAAGATGATGTTGACATAGGTTTGCGTTTCAAGCAATGAGTAAATCCTGTGCACCACATCTCTTGCAGCAGCAGCTCCCATCTTCTTCCTGTTGGAATAAATTCTTATTGCCAGCTTATCTTTTTTAAATTCTATTTTCATTTGGGTTATAACTATTGATTTATTTTTTTATTCGCTATTCCACGCAGAGACGCAGAGATCGCAGAGGGAAACACCTGCGGTGTTTTAAACATTTGCTTACTATGCAACCAAATGTCTAATCAGCTTAATCGCTACTTCATTCTTGCTTTTGATAAACTACTCTTCCATCAATGATGGTGTAATAGATATTAATGTTGTCATCAAAAATTGCGATGTCTGCGGCATAATTTCTTCTCAATGCACCCATTTTATCCTGCAACTGCAAAATGCGTGCAGGCGTTTCTGTGATCATTTTTATTGCTTTTTCTAATGATACGCCAGCCATGTTAACCATGTTTCTTACCAGTCTATCGGCGGTGGCCACACTTCCTGCAAAGGAGCTTCTGTCAGGCAGCTTAGCAACGCCATCTTCTACAATTACTTTTAATCCGTTATTCAAACTGCCAAGCGTACTCTCTTTCACATCAGTTCCTGCTGCTCTCATTGCATCGGTAATCAGGGCAGTTCTTTCAGCACCTTTGATCTTGTAAACCAGTTGAAGCAATGGAGCAGGTAAATGAATACCATCCGCAATGATCTCTACATCCATTTCATCTATTAAATAACCAGCTTCCACCGCACCTGCATAGCGGAATGCATTTCTTCTTGTTACGCCAGACATGGCAGAATAAAAATGTGTTGCCAATGTGTAACCGTTTTCAAAACCCTTTAGCACTTCTTCATAAATGGCATCTGTATGTGCCAGTGCAACAAGTATATTTTTTTCATCGAGGTATTTTGCAAACTCAATGGCGCCATCCAGTTCCGGTGCAGCACTCCATCTTTTGATGCTGTCTGTATAAGCCAACACTTCTTTGTATTCTGCCGGATCAGGATTGCGAATGTATTTGGGATCCTGTGCGCCACACTGGTTTATGGATAGGTAAGGACCTTCCAGGTGCAGACCTAAAAATTTTGCTCCGTATTTGTTATTCTGATGCGCCGATTTATAAATATCAATGGTTTTAAATAACTCTTCTTTTGAACTCGTCAATGTGGTTGGCAGCATAGATGTGGTACCATAACGGGCATGTGTAGGCGCCACCTGCAGGAAAGCATCTTCTGTTCCATCCATAAAATCTGCTCCGCCACCGCCATGTACATGAATATCTATAAAACCCGGGGAAACATATAAACCAGTAGCATCAATCTTTATCGCATCCGATGACTGTATATTTTTATCAATGGCTTTGATGAAATTATTTTCAATCAATAAATCTGTGTGCTCCAATATTCCCTTTGGAGTAATTACCTTTCCATTACTGATATGAATAACACTGCTCATTGGATAATTCTTTTTTTCCAGCTTCTAAGCCTGTAACCATACATCGCATAAAAGATGAGGTAGGCATAGCATGGCAATAATACAAGGTAAGCTGTTCTTAAATCAAATTGATCAGCAAAGTATCCATAGATCAACGGAAGAAATGCATTGCCGCATAATCCCATGATCATTACGGAGGCCCCCAGCTTGGTAAACTTGCCCAATTCATTTAATGCCAGCGGCCAAATGCCAGCCCACACCAGTGAATTTGCAAACCCGAGGGCCACCAAAAACCAAAGCGATACATCAGAGCTGTGGCCCAGGAAGTTTACTTGCTTATGAGAAAAAAAAATGCACAATGAAAAAATCAAACCAAGTATGGTGCAAAAACGAAGCGCCTGTAACTGGCTGATGAATTTTGGAATGAGTGCAATACCGAGCAAGTAACCCGTGATGGTTGCAAATAAAGTGTAAGAAGGAAAGATCTTAGCTTCTATCAATCCAATATTCATAGATGAAGCATAATTAATGATCGTATCCACCGCAATCACCTGTGAGCCTACATGTAAAAAAATAGCTATGGCGCCCAATATCAAATGCGGAAACTGGAAAATACTTTTTTTACCTGCATTTGTTTCGGCCAACTCCGGTGATTCATGTTCTGTATCTATTTCTGGCAATGGTGAATAACGAACAAAAAAACCAAGCAATAATAAAACGCTCCCAACAACTGCATAAGGAACCATCACACGACGTATAAGATTATCCAATTCAAGGTTTCTTGCATCCAAACTCATTGAGCTTAATTGTTTGAATAACTCAGCATCATTTGGCCGAAATATTACTGCAGCAAAAAGCAGTGGTGCCAATATGCCGGCACCTTTATTGCAAATGCCCATAATGCTGATACGCTGTGCGGCTCTTTCTTCCGGGCCGAGAATAGTGATATATGGATTGGCTGCGGTTTGCAATACTGCCAGGCCAGCACCGATGGAAAATAATCCTGCAAGAAAAATTCCATAAGTCCTGTAATAGGCCGCTAACACAAAAACAAATGCACCAAATGACATAGCCCAAAAACCAATCATCATTCCTTTTTTAAAACCTACTTTTTTTAATAGGTAAGAAGATGGAACTGATATCAATAGGTAAGAAATGTAAAATGCAAAAGCAACGAGGTAAGATTCAAAATGCGTGAGTTCACAGGCAATTTTGAAATACGGAATTAAGATTGAATTAACCCAGGTAACAAAGCCAAAAATAAAAAACAGCATGCCTATAAAAGCCATTGATATTACAATGTCTCTTTTACTGAGTGCGTTTACATTCACTGTGGCAACTGCTTCCTTCATCTTTAATAACACTGATTAAACGAATTACACTAATTAAGAATTCAGCTTTGCGCAATTCGTATCATCTATACAATTCTTGTAATAAAAACTTGGTAATCCTAATTAAGAACCAGCTCCGCACAATTCGTGTAATTAGCTTAATTCGTGTAATAAACCTGCTTATTCTTATTTAGATGTGACCTCTAATTTCTTCAGCGCTTCTTTAATCCCTTTAAAAATTCTTTCTTCCAGATCATCCGCAAAAGGCCCGGGCATGCCGTAATACACCATGCTTTCGTCAGCTTCATAACCGCCTTCTTTTAATACCCTTTTGGAAGGAATATAGCAAGTCACTTCGTTGCAGTAGCCAGCAACATACACATTTTTACCTGCAAGCATTTTCTTTGTCCTTAGTGAATAATCACTCACTACTTCGCCGCTTAATGCAACAATGGTAAAATCATTTCCAAATTTTACTGCCTGGATTGGATAGGGCAGTTTGCTCACATCCCAACCTTTGTTATACGCTTCCAGCATCAGCTTTGCCCTTCGGTAAAAATATTTGTTATCTCCTGTTATATCTTTTTGGTACATGGCAATATCAAAAGGCCGAAACTGCAAATTTGCTTTTACAAAACTGGTATTAATTGTTGATGCCAACTTTGTCATTTTTGAGTTGATGGTTTGCTGCACAGCATCTGCTAACTCTTTTCCATA
>CAZDHQ010000312.1:0-5792 GCA_964505135.1 uncultured Ferruginibacter sp. | reverse complement strand
CGCTATTTTGTCGCCTGCTTACTGCTGCCGACAGGATTAAAATTATACAGCTGCTTTTAAAAGGCAGTTGCACTTATACATATGAACGATTACCTGCCAGCTTCCAATTTTTATTCTATCCAATTTGCCGCTGCTGTACCAAAGCCAGCAAAAGACAAGGGTTGGTTTCTACTGCTGATAGTTTTTTCAGCGATGGCGCTGACTGGTTGCCGTGCGCCAAATAAAAACAATCAACTTCATAGCCCCGATGGCAGCATTGCTGTAACCGTGTTTACCAGTAATGACCGATTGATGTATAAAGTGGAGCTGCATGATAAAACAGTTATAGACAGTGCTCCGCTTGGTATCAGCATCAACAACCAGTTGCTTGGTGAAGGCGTAAGCATGGGTGATGCTACAATCTCCAACTTTGGGAGCACCTACAAAATAATGGGTGTGCATGATAGTGCCCGAAACCACTACACCCAAGCCACTATTCCAATAGTTCATCAGCAAAGCCATACCAGTTACCAACTGCAGGTAAAAGTTTTTGATGATGGGGCTGCTTACCGTTACATCGTTCAGCAGAAAGGCAAAGCAACTGTGAACGCCGAGGCAAGCTCGTGGAAAATTCCTGCAGGCTCCAACGTATGGTACCAGGAAAATGTTTTTTACTATGAAGGGCTGTATGATGAAACACCGGTAGAAAAACTGGGCGTAAAACAAATTGGTCCGCCACTCACTTATCAAACGCCTGACAGCAATTATGTAAGCATTACGGAGGCAGCACTGTACAATTACAGCGGACTATCGCTTCGGTCGGATAACAACGGACTGTTGCATGCAGCTTTTGTAAATGATAGCAGCGGCTGGAAAATGAAGGATACAATCGTAACGCCGTGGCGGGTGGCCATTATCAGTAAAGATTTGAACGGATTGGTGAACAGTGATATCGTTCAAAACCTGAACCCTGCGCCTGACAGTGCTTTGCTGCATGCAGACTGGATAAAGCCGGGCAAAGCGGTATGGTCTTATTTTATGCATGAAAATGTAACCACTGCAGCATTGGAAAGAACCTACATTGATAAAGCTGCAAAGCTTGGCTTTGCCTATACAGTAGTGGATGCAGGGTGGGAATCCAGCTGGCCCAATTGTATGGATTCTTTAAAAGCTTTAGTGAATTACGCCCGGGAAAGAAACGTAGCTGTTTGGGTTTGGAAATCTTACGAGTCTTTAAAAAACAAGATGGTGAGGAATGCGTTTTTTGAGCAGATGCAAATCGCCGGCGTAGCAGGATTAAAAATTGATTTTATTGATAAGGAAGGAATAGAGCAGGTACAATTTTATGAAGCCGCCTTGAAAGATGCTGCTGATCACCGGCTGATGATTGACTTTCATGGTGCCAATAAACCAACCGGGATCAATCGCACTTACCCCAATGAATTGACAAGAGAAGCCGTGTATGGCCAGGAGTGGGTCACCTTTAATCCACAAGGACCGAAACACAATGCCATCCTGCCTTTTACCCGAATGCTTGCTGGTCCGGCTGATGCCACACCCGGCGTATTCGACAGCAGAAAAGCATATGGCACTTCCCGTGCTCATCAACTGGCATTGCAGGTGATTTTTAATTCGGTGCTCAGTTGCTGGCCCGCTGAGCCGGATGCTTATCTATCAAGCGCTGCATTGCAATTCATTAAAAACATGCCCACGGTTTGGGATGAAACCATTGTATTGCCAGAAAGCAGCATTGGTAAAGTGGCAGCTTTTGCCAGGAGAAAAGGTGACGATTGGTTTATTGGTATCATCAATGCAGGTGATGAAAAGACGTTTAAAATGCCTTTACAATTTTTAGGGAAGGGCAATTTCACGACAACTATTTTGCAGGATGATTTGACGAATGCTGACAGCCTGTTGTATTCTAACAGTTCTTATACAGACAGAGACTCTTTACTGGTGCTGATGAAGGCCTCTGGTGGCTTTGCAGCAATGTTGACGAAAGCAACTACTTCGGCAATGCCGCTTCGTATACAGCCACCGGGCGGTCATTTGATTGCACCTGTATTGGTTCAACTAGAAGCAGCACCGGGAACAATCATTAGGTATACAACGGATGGCTCAGCACCTAATACTCAATCTGCATTATATAATCAGCCTTTCCCCATCGATAAACCTGCACTGGTAAAGGCAACGGTATTCGATAAAGGAATGCCAACCAGCATTACTGCCACTGCACAATTTCTTAATACGCCTGCCCCTGTTTTTTCTTCGCCAGGCGGATTATTTATTGACCGTAAAACAATTTTTATCAATCCATCAGGTCAAGAAGGCACCATTCATTATACACTGGATGGAAGCCAGCCGGGCATACAATCACCGGTGTATAAGGATTCTCTGGTGCTTACAAAATCAGTAACGCTAAAAGCAACGACTATTTTTAACTCAGGCTTGAGCAGTGAAACAGTTACGGCAATATTCAATCAGCAAACAGCAGCACCGGCTATCAACAATATTGCTACAGCACCAGGCTTGTCAGCTACCCTTTTTGAAGGTGAGTGGAAATGGATGCCTGATTTTAAAAAGCTGGTTAAGGGTAATACAAGTATTGTGTCGTCGCCTGAGCTTAATTTAACAAAGACACCAAAAGAATATTATGCAGTGCAGTTTAACGGCTTTATCAAAATACCGGTTACAGGTGTTTACCAGTTTTATATCTTATCCGATGATGGCTCACAGGTGTTGGTGGATGAGGCAATGGTGGCAGATAATAATGGTTGCCACGGCGATCTGGAAAAATCAGGCGAGAAGGCGCTGGGAGCTGGTTTGCACCGCTTCACGGTAAACTATTTTCAAAACGGCTCAGGGCAAAATCTGAAGGTCTATATAAAAGCACCAGGCAAAGAGAAAGTATTGATGGATAGCAGCTTTTTTGTTCAACAACCCGTTACTAGTAAGCCAAATTAATTCTTCCAGTATCAATCATGAAAATAAAAAATACAAGCCTTTTACATCTTTGTTTTACAATTACATCGTGTTGCTATTGTGATATCTTACTAGCACAAAATAAACAGCCTGTTGATTATGTCAACCCTTTGATCGGTACAGAGAAGTCAAGTCACCACACGGTTTGGGAATCAAAAGGTGCAACATTCCCCGGTGTGCTGCGACCCTTTGGTATGGTGCAAATCACACCGGATGGATACATGTATTCCGATAAGAAAATTAAAAGCTTTAGTTTCATCAATCATTCCAGCGGCTATTCTTCCATGGGTAGTTTTAATTTGATGCCGTTTACAGGAGAGGATTTTGCAAAAGAAAAAATAGCAGCGGAATTTGATCATGCAGATGAAATTGCAACGCCCTATTTATACAAAGTAAAATTAAACAACCCTCCCATCGAAGCTGCATTTACTGCTACTGAAAGAACAGCGCTTTGCCGCTTTACTTTTTCGAGATCCAATACTGCACATCTTTTATTACCAGACGTCAGCAATACCACCGTCGTTGACAGCAATACCATCAAAGGCCGCTGCGGCGCCAGTTATTTTATCCTGCAGTTTAATAAAGCTTTCAAAGCTGTATCGGCTTATGCAGAAAAAACAGCAAAGCCTGTAACATTGACCGATACTGTATTTCCGGGAGCAATAGTAATCGATTATAACACCAAAGAGAACGAAACCATACTTGTAAAAATTGGATTTTCAAATAGTTCGTTTAGTGCTGTTGAAAACAATATCCAGCAGGAACAACCCGGCTGGGATTTTGAACAGACCAGCCAGCAATCCAAAAAGATATGGAATGACAAACTCAGTCAAATAGCTGTGCAAACGCCTGATGAAAACAGCAAAACCATTTTTTATACAGCCCTGTATCACTCCCTATTTATGCCAAACATTAGCTCAGATGCAGGTGCTGCAAGAAATGAGTATGGCTCCCTGTTTCCATGGGATACTTATCGAAGCAAACATCCCCTATTCACCTTGCTTGATCCAAAAAGAGAAAGCGATATGGTTGCTTCTGTACTGGCGGAGTACGACAAAACGGGCTGGCTACCTACAGACAACATGATGGGCAATCACAATACGGAACTCATACTGGACAGCTACATCAAAGGCGCAGCTGATTTTGATGTAGCAAAAGCTTTGTGGGCCATGATAAAGAGTCTTACTGTACCACCTTATGCCCGCCGGGAAATGAATGATTTTGTTCGCTATAAATACGTGCCTGCCAATATCACCAGCAGGGCAGTTGCTAATTTTTTAGCAGCTACCGGCAACACTGAAAAGTATTTAACACAATACAACAGGTTACTGCAAATGGCAGCTTATTACAAAAACAGTTACGATGCAGCTACTGGTTTTATGAGCGCCAAAACCATTGATGGCAAATGGGCAGTCGGTGGCTATGCGGAAGGAACCGAATGGACTTACTCCTGGTTTGCGCCGCATGATGTGCAGGGTTTGATCAATTTGATGGGAGGTGATGAAGCCTTTTCAAAAAAACTCTCCCGGTGTTTTGAAGAGGGACATTATGTTCATGACAATGAGCCGCCACTACACTATGCTTATTTATTCAACTACTGTGGAGAGCCATGGAAAACGCAGCAATGGGCAAGACAAATTACCGAGAGCAGTTATTCAACCGACGCCGGTGGTCTGCCGGGTAATGATGATTTGGGAACACTATCCAGTTGGTATGTATTTAGTGCGATGGGTTTCTATCCTGTTACACCGGGCATTAATCAATACCAAATCGGCAGTCCCATTTTTGAGAAAACGATTATCCATCTGCCCAACGGTAAAGACTTTACGATCATTGCAAACAACGTTTCTGCAAAAAACAAATACATACAAGCTGCTTCCCTAAATGGAGCATCCTACAACAAACCCTGGATCACACAGGAAGATATCGCCGCAGGTAAAACATTGGTGCTTGAAATGGGATCGGAACCCAATAAAAGCTGGGGCAGTAACACATCCAACCGACCTTATTCCATGACGAAAGGAACGCCTGATTTTATCACTCAGCATACAGCTGTTTCAACAAGTTCAGTCAAGGCAAATGTGCCGGTGCAATTGTTGGTTACAGTGAAGAATAAAGGCAATGCAACTGGCACCTTTAGTGTGCCGGTTGAGATTGATGGAAAGCAGTTTACTACCATTTCAAAAATCATGGAGCCAGGTGAAAAAAGCAGCATCAAATCAATCATCACTTTATACAAACAGGGTGATCACCGCATTGAAATAGCAGGTGCTAAACCACTTTATTTGCAGGTACAAAAAACAGCAGCAAATTTTCAATACAATGATCTTTCGCTTGCTGCTGCTCCGCTGGTAAAGTTGGGCGACAGCATTGGTATAAGTGCCATCATCAAAAACACAGGCAGTGAATTGGCTTCCACGGAAGTAAAATTATTGCTGAACAATATTGCCGTAGCATCAAAACAAGTTACACTGGATGCAGGGGAAGAGCAGTTGGTAAGCTTCAATTACATTGCTTCAAAAGAAGGCATCAGCAAGATCAGTATTGCCTCTTTGCAACCGGTAATGATCAATGTGGTGAATCATGCCGCAGCAAAAAAATACAACTATCAATCATTGGCACCGCTCAAACCTTTGCTTATCCTGGATTTTGATGAAGGCGTTGCCGCAACGATACAAGATCATTCCGGCAACAACAACAACGGCATGGTAAAAGGAAATGTGCATTGGGTGGAAGGCGCTTTTGGAAAAGGCATTCAAACCAATGCCTACGCAGGCAATTATGTTTTGTTTCCGGCCAACTCTTCGCTTGATAAAAATGGAAGAGATTTA
>CAZDHQ010000311.1:0-5795 GCA_964505135.1 uncultured Ferruginibacter sp. | reverse complement strand
AACAGCCTGGCTGGTATGGCTGATGAACAAAATCATACTTTACATTAATGAGCTTCCCTTTGCTGTTTGGGATAAAATTCCATCCACCGTGTTTACCACCTGGTTGCTATATGCTGTGGTGATTGGCACCGGTGCATGGCTACTAAGTAAAAATAAAAGGCTATTCCGGTTTTCACTACTGTCATTAATTGGTTTCCTGATCATGCACAGTTTTATCGGTTGGAAAATAGCCAGCCAGCAAAAGCTGATTGTTTACAATGTGCCACAGCACCAGTCCATTGATTTTGTAAATGGCAACAATTATCATTTTGTTGGAGATAGTGTTTTATTGGAAGATGCATTGCTTCAGAATTTTCACTTAAAACCCGGGAGGATTGCTTTGCAGCTTACCAAAAGGGTTGATACGCTTTCTATTCTATACCGTCAAAAGCCCTTTTACCAGTTGGGTAATGCCAAAATATTAGTGGTGAATGCCCCCATAGAAATAACTTCCGGAGAGAATAAAGTACCCATCGACATTGCTATCATTTCAAAAAATCCTAAGCTCCGTATTGCTTCACTGGCCAAGGTTTTTGATATTCAAAAAATAGTTTTCGACGCATCTAACAGTTTGTGGAAAATTGCCAAATGGAAACAAGAATGTGAAGCGCTACATTTGCGCCACCATTCAATACCTGAACAGGGCGCTTTTGTGATGGATATTGAATGACGCCTATCATTTAATAACATTTAAATACCGCTGCCAGGCGGACCTACATGACAAAAAAAATCAACGCTGCACTCATTTCAGTTTTTTATAAAGACGGGCTGGAAAACATCATCCACGAATTGAACCGGCTGGGTGTAACCATCTATTCTACCGGTGGTACACAAAAATTTATCGAAGACCTGAAAGTGCCCTGCGTGCCTGTAGAATCGCTTACTACTTACCCATCCATATTGGGTGGCCGTGTAAAAACCCTGCACCCTGCAGTGTTTGGCGGTATTCTTGGCAAAAGAGATGATGAACAGCATTTAGCTGAAATGAAGCAATACAATATCCCGGAGATTGATTTAGTGATTGTTGATCTATATCCATTTGAAGAAACCGTTGCTTCTACCAATGATGAGAAACTGATCATTGAGAAGATTGATATTGGCGGACCAAGTATGATCCGTGGTGCAGCAAAAAACAATAAAGATGTGGTGGTGGTAGCAGCAAAGAAAGATTATGCATTGCTTGAGCAGATACTGAAAGAGCAAAATGGCGAAACAACATTAGAACAGCGCCGTATGTTCGCTATTAAAGCTTTTGATGTGTGTACTGGTTATGATCTGGCTATCTCCAACTACTTTAATCAAACCAGTTTTACCAATCCATTCAATAAAGAAAAGAGTGTGTTGCGTTATGGAGAGAACCCTCACCAGCAGGGAATATTTTACGGCAACCAGGAAGAAGTGTACAACAAGTTGCACGGAAAAGAATTATCGTACAATAACCTGGTGGATGCAGATGCAGCTATACAACTCATCCAGGAGTTTAAAGAAGAAAGCAGTGCCGTATTTGCTATCATTAAGCATACCAATGTATGTGGTGTTGCAATAAGATCAACCGTAAAAGAAGCATGGGATGCGGCTTTGGCAGGTGATCCGGAGAGTGCGTTTGGTGGTGTGCTGGTTACCAACAAAACGGTGGATAAAGCAACTGCTGAAGCCATCAATGAAATTTTCTTTGAAGTGCTAGTAGCACCATCTTTTGATGAAGATGCACTGGCTATTTTAAAAACAAAAAAGAACAGGATACTGCTTCAGTTAAAGGCAGATTATACACCGGTTACTTCACAATATAGAAGTGTAATGAATGGATTACTGACACAGCAAAACGATATCGGCAACTATGCAGAATGGAAAGAAGTAGGTGCCAGGGAAACCACGGCTGCTGAAAAAGAAGATCTGGCTTTTGCAAATCTGGTTTGTAAACATTTAAAAAGTAATGCCATTGCATTGATTAAAAACAAACAGTTGGTAGGCAAGGGTTGCGGACAAACATCCAGGATTGATTCATTGCGCCATGCCATTGAAAAAGCAAAGCAGTTTAAATTTGATTTGAAAGGTGCGGTATTGGCAAGTGATGCGTTCTTTCCATTTAACGACTGTGTGCAGATTGCCCATGAAGCAGGCATTACATCATTTATCCAGCCGGGTGGCTCTATCCGGGATAAGGATTCCATTGATTATTGCCAGCAGCATGGACTTGCAATGGTAATTACCGGTATGCGGCACTTTAAACACTAACTAACGTTAACGATAAGCCGCTTTTAACAAGCGGCTTTAATTTTTGTACTTGGGTAAAAATACAGATAACAAAACGAGAGCTTACATCGCTTTAGTAACCACCAGTATTGTGTGGGGTACCACCTGGGTGAGCAGCAAGATTGGCGTTTCGCTGATGCCGGTATTTGAGTTAACCTCCCTGCGACAGGGATTGGCTGGTATTTGTTACCTCACTTTATTCATCCTTATCAAAAAATTGCCACTGCCCACCGCAAGAGAATTTCTTATGCTAACGGTTTTGGCTATGCTGATGTTTGTAGCTAATAATGGCATTAGTACCTGGAGTTTAAAATATATTCCCGCTGGATTAAGTTCTTTGATTGGCGCCTTATATCCATTAAGTGTTGTGGTGATTGAAATGATTTTTTTCAAAAAGAGAGATGTATCCATACTAACTTTTGTTGGATTGTTACTGGGTATTGGTGGTACCCTGATTGTATTTTACGAAAGTGCATTTCATCACCGTGGGCCAGGCTTTTTTCTTGGGGTAGGCCTCTCCGTTATTGCCATGTTATCCTGGAGTGTAGGTTCCCTGGTATTGGCAAAAAATAAAATCAACATGAATCCCTATTATGCCGTGGGTTGGCAAATGGTGATAGGCGCTGCGATTATGATGGGTATCGCCATTGGAAATGGAACTGCTATTCCGTTAAGTGAAATTCCGGCCAAGGCATGGTATGCTATTGCTTACCTGGTAATAGCCGGCTCACTGATCACTTATGCGGCATTTGTTTACTCTATGAAAAAACTACCGCCTGCTTTGTTTTCATTGTATGCCTATTTTAATCCACTGGTGGCGATGCTGGTGAGTGCTGTTTTATTAAAAGAAAAACTAACGATAAATATTTTGTGGGGTGCTATTGTTACATTAGCCGGTGTGTTCCTGGTGAATTATAGTATCAAAAGGGAGAACGTTGATACACTGCATGAACCTGATCAATAAAATTACTGTACAATTCAGCCCAGCCTTTAAACATGAGATCTGTCCCTAAAAAATTATTGTGCCAAAGCGTTACCAGGGATGTGTTGTATTCAAGGCAAACAGATAAATAATGCTCCAGCTCCTTTGCAGTTTCTTCGGCAGATTGTTTTTGCTCATAAAATGAATTTGCATCCATAAAACAAAATGGATGAATTCTTAATGAAGTCTCTTTTTCATTTTGCAAATCATACCAATTAAAAGACGCACCGGTGGAGGCTCTAAAACCATTGATACTGCCGTATCCCATAGAATAATCATCCTTTATATCAGCATCAATCAAACGCTGGTACCCTTCGGGTAAATTGAAACGAATATAATGTTGCCTGGAAAGATGAACTGGTTGATGGCTGATATTTTCCAGTGTTTTAATTTCTTCCAGCAGTAATTTATTATCATCGCCGCTTTGCCAACCTGGATGAATACCAATCGTATATTTTGATGAAGTATTTTTTACCAGCCGCTGTAATGCAGTTGTTGACGGAAGAATATTTTTATCATAGCCTTTGGGCTCTTTAGCCAGCAAGAAGAAATAAATCGGCTTGAGATCATACTTTTTATGCAATGCATCCATCCAATCGTAACTGTCAAAAGGATCAGTGCTTAGGCCAGCCAATACACTTAGCCTTTTTAGTGAAGGAGCTTTTAAAAATCCTCCTATATTTCTTGCCAAACCTTTATACCGATAAGTGTAAGCCATATCAATATCATAGGTAGGTATAAAACTGAAAGTAGCTTGCTTAAAAGTAAAAGGTTCAAATTTTTTCTCCAACGCTTTTACAAAATCGCTGACCCAGATATTAATCAAAGGCAAATCAAGGAATCCCTCTTTAAACGCCAATGAATTTTCGTGTGCATAGCGGCCATACATGTCTTTTGTATGCGGCAGGTATTCTTCATACCGGCTGAGCAAATAAAAAGAAGCCGCTAAAATATCAAACTCAAAATCTGCTTTGCCATCTATTTTATAAAAAGCTTTGAAACCGTTTTGTTCAAAACAGGCGATGTGCTGCTCATGAATATCATTTTCACAAAGCAAATTTGCAGGCGGCAGTTTAAAACAAAAACAATTCAGTGTATCATGGCTGTAGTTAATCACAGGGCCATCAAATGCTTCTGCCTGCGGTTGATCGCTGGTAACAATGCATGCTGCTCCCAGTTGTTCTTTGAAAATAAAAGAACAGATATATTGTAGCCTTGGCGTTATTTTATTTGCGTATAATAAAATCATCGCCTTAATCTTCCAGGATTTTTATTAATAAAATCTTCCCAGCCTTTTGCTTTGCTATTGCCAGCATTTAAAATTACACTACTTGCCTGCAGGTGATGGCAAACAGCTACCGCCAGAGCATCTGAAGCATCAAAATATTTTGGATCATCTTTAAAATTTAGCAGGTGTTGCAGCATTTTCAACACCTGTTCTTTGCTGGCGTTTCCATTGCCGGTTACCGATTGCTTTATTTTTTTTGGTGAGTACTCTGTTACTTCCAAACCATGATGCATGGCTGCGGCAATGGCCACACCCTGCGCCCTTCCCAACTTGAGCATACTCTGCACATTCTTTCCAAAGAAGGGTGCTTCAATGGCGAATACATCGGGTTTGTATTTGATGATAAGCCCACTAACGGTGTTGTATATAAGCTGTAGCTTTTTATAGGGATCACCACCTGCCTGGCCTGGCCTTAAGATATCTAGCTCCACCAATGAGATTTGATGGCCGGTTACTCTTACCAAACCATAGCCCATTACTACCGTGCCGGGATCAATGCCTAAAATTATGTTGGACTTCTTTTGCAATTAGCACTGCTTTGTGAGTGAAGGTAATTTAAACTATCATTGTAAAAGAAGATGGCAACAAGATAACAGCTTCTTCGTTTAAGTTGACTAAAGAAAAAACCGTACAAGTGAGTGACACAACGATGTCGACCACAGTACAAATGCTGGTGCAAAAACGATTTCCTCTTTGAACAAAAATATCAAAATATTAATCAATTATTTTTTAGGACCGCTACTGTTTGTAGTACTTAGCTGGAGTTTATTTAATCAAATAAAAAGCCAGCCGGATCTTGAACAACGCTGGCAGCAGATCAGCGCTGCATGGCTACAACCGGGTTTTTGGTTAGTTTTATTGATGATGCTGCTAAACTGGGGTATTGAAGCCCGCAAGTGGCAGGTGCTGGTGCAGCATGTGCAGCGATTTAACTTTATCCAATCTTTTAAGTCTGTTTTAGCAGGTTGCAGTGTAACAATGCTTACGCCCAACCGTATTGGCGAGTATGGCGGAAGAGTTCTTTATGTGAAGGAAGGTAATAGAATAAAGGCGATTTCGCTTACCATTGTTGGCAGTATTAGCCAGCTATTGGTAACATTAGTAATGGGTTGTATAGGATTATTTTTTTTAAGATATTCTTCACACAATACGGATAGGCATTTGACTGTTTTACCTGACTTTTGGGGAGATGTGCTGATCTGGATGTGTATTGCAATCACAGTGGTTTTAATG
>CAZDHQ010000310.1:0-5807 GCA_964505135.1 uncultured Ferruginibacter sp. | reverse complement strand
ATAAGATGAATAAATGCACCATGCTGGCTACGGGTGCCCTGATGAAAAGCAGCTTTACTATTGCACAGCATGATAATATTTATATCAGCCAATACCTGGGAAGTACAGATAGCTATGATGCACAATTAAGTTACCGGCAAACGTTGCAACATTTATTGCATGTGCTTAATGCATCACCACAGGTAATTATCACAGATAAACATCCGCAATATTTTTCCAGTGAATTGGCTAAAGAATTATCGATACAATATGGTGCAGGAGTGATAGAAGTTCAGCATCACAAAGCTCATTTTGCTGCAGTGCTTGCAGAGAGTAATTTATTGCAAGTTGATGAAAAAGTATTGGGTGTTATTTGGGATGGAACGGGTCTGGGTGATGATGGACAAATATGGGGTGGTGAATTTTTCCTCTTTCATGAAAATAACATGCAGCGTTATCAGCATATTGATTATTTCCCCATGTTACTGGGAGATAAGATGGCCAAAGAGCCAAGAATAGCAGCGTTGGCATTGTGCAGTGATATAACCCTTGCAGTTGATTTATTACAATCAAAATTTAGTTCAACTGAATGGGCTTTATATCAGTCAATGCTGAATGAAAAACATATGCTTAACTGTGGCTCCGTAGGAAGAGTTTTTGATGCAGTGGCAAGCCTGCTCGGCATTTGTGATAAACAGTCTTATGAAGGGGAAGCTGCCTTACTATTGGAAACAAAAGCGCAGGAATATGTAAATGATAACGGGTATGAGTTCGATTGTTATTATTCAGCAGGTGAAGAAGAGCAATCTATTTCAGCAGCATTTTTATTAAAACAACTGCTGCAGGATATCAAATTGAACAGGCCAATTGAGCAGGTTGCTGCTTGTTTTCATTTTTCATTGGTGATGCTGGTGAAACAGGTAGCAGAAAATGCAGGGTGTAAAAAAATTACTTTTAGTGGTGGAGTATTTCAAAATGCTTTATTGGTTGATTTAATGCAATATCATTTATCTGATCAATATGAATTGTTTTTTCATAAAGAACTATCGTCAAACGATGAGAATATTTCTTTTGGCCAATTAGTTTATGCAGACCAGGGAATAGATGGAGTTGGTTCGCTCAACAAAACATGAACAGTACAAAAGCGTCAGTATGCGACGCTTGTGAAGCTAAAATTATAAATCGTATGCCGACACAAAAAAAATTAAAATGAAATACCTAAGTGAATACCGTGATGCAGCAGTGGTTCAGCAATACCTGGATGAACTGCATCGCATTGTTACAAAGCAATGGACGCTGATGGAAATTTGTGGTGGCCAAACGCATAGCCTTGTTAAGAATGGCATCCTTTCTTTACTGCCCGATAAAATAAATATGGTGCATGGTCCGGGTTGCCCGGTTTGTGTTACGCCGCTTCATTTAATTGATGAAGCTATTTATTTAGCTGAAGAAAAGAAGGTGATGCTTTGCAGTTATGGCGATATGTTAAGAGTGCCCGGCAGTAAAAAAAGCTTATTGGAAGCAAAAGCAAATGGCGCTGATGTTCGTATTTTATACTCGCCACTGGAAGCTGTAAAACTAGCAAAAGAAAATCCATCAAAGGAAGTGGTATTTTTTGCGGTGGGTTTTGAAACTACAGCACCTGCCAATGCACTGAGTGTGTTGCAGGCAAAACATGAAGGCATTCATAATTATTCTATTCTTACGTCCCATGTATTGGTGCCGCCTGCCATTGAAGCGATTGTGAGTGACGAAACCAATATTGTACAGGGCTTTTTAGCTGCAGGGCATGTATGCACCATCATGGGTATTGATGAGTATTACCCAATTGTTGAAAAATATAAACTGCCAATTGTGGTTACAGGATTTGAACCGGTTGATTTACTCCAGGGCATTGTAATGCTGGTGAAGCAACTGGAAAATGGTGAATACAAACTGGAGAATCAATACAGCCGTGTGGTGAAGCCAGAAGGAAATGCAAATGCAAAGGATGTGATAGGAAAAGTATTTGCCATCAGCGATCGTGAATGGAGAGGAATTGGGCGTATCCCATTGAGTGGCTATGCTGTGCATGAAAATTATGCTGCTTATGATGCGACAAGAAAATTCGACATTCAAATTGATAAAGCAGCAGAAAGTAAGGAATGCATTGCCGGCGAAATATTGCGTGGAATAAAGAAGCCGGTGCAGTGCCCGCAGTTTGGAAAAAAATGTACGCCGCTTAATCCATTGGGTGCTCCAATGGTGAGCAGTGAAGGTGCCTGCGCTGCGTATTATCATTTTAGTAATGTGGAAACAACAGGCATAAAGGAAGTGATATGATGAACGATAATAAAATTAAAATGCAGCTCTCCTGTCCTATGCCAAAATTTGATTTTGATACCATCAATCTTGGTCATGGAAGCGGTGGTATATTAACGCATCGCCTGCTAAACAGTGGTGTGTTTGATGTGCTTAAAAACGACCTGCTGAATACAAAGCATGATGGTGCAGTGTTTGAACTAAAAGGCAAACTGGCATTTAGTACAGATAGCTACGTGGTGCATCCTATCTTTTTCCCTGGTGGTGATATTGGCGAACTGGCAGTGAACGGAACAGTAAATGATTTGGCTATGTGTGGGGCCATGGCAAAATATATTTCACTGGCATTTATTATTGAAGAAGGATTGCCGATAGAAGCTTTTTGGCAAATACTCAACAGTATTAAACAGGCCGCTGATAAAGCCGGTGTGCAGGTGGTAACAGGTGATACCAAAGTGGTAGAAAGAAACAAAGGGGATAAAATCTTTATTAATACTTCGGGTATTGGTGTGTTACATGAAAATGCCTCCATTGGATTCAATCAAATCAATAATGATGATGCCATTATCATTAGCGGCAATATTGCTGCACATGGTATCACCATCATGAGTAAGCGGCAGGGCCTGGAGTTTGAAACAGATATTGTAAGTGATACCTGTAATTTAAATTTCACCATTCAACAATTGTTGGATGCTTTTGGAACTGACATTCATTTCTTAAGAGATGCTACCAGGGGTGGTGTAGCAAGTGTATTAAATGAAATTGCAAAAGATGGAGACTGGGGCATTGAGATTTTTGAAAAAGATATTCCGGTAACAGAACAAGTAGGCGGCGCTTGTGAGATGCTTGGGCTTGATCCTTTGTACGTGGCTAATGAAGGTGTATTTATTGCTGTAGTAAAGCAAAGCATTGCAAATGATGTACTAAGTAAATTGCAGCAGGATGAAAATGCTGTGAATGCTGCTTTAATTGGTAATGTTTGTACAGATCATAAAGGGCAAGTTATATTGCAAAGTGCAATAGGAGGAAGAAGAGTAGTTAATATGCTGCCTGGCGAACAATTGCCGAGGATTTGTTGATTTACTATTTAACCATCGCTATCGCACATATGTAATTGAGTTACTATTCAAATAAACACATGACACTGTCTTTATTGCTTACACTATATGCAGGTTTTACTCATGCATTTGAAACAGATCATTTGCTGGCAGTAAGTAATATTGTTACCAGCCGTAATAAAACGATACATGCTGTAAAAGACGGTATGTTTTGGGGCTTTGGCCATACTTCCACTATTTTCTTCATTGGTATTTTGATATTGTTATTAAAATTCCAGGTAGCATCTTATTACTTCAATTATTTTGAAGCATTGGTAGGACTGATGTTAATTGGGCTTAGTATTTACCGCCTCGTAAAATGGTTTAAAGAAAAAAAACCAAAACTGCACACACACCAGCATGCACATGCAGATGGACATGTACATTCACACACACATATGCACACCATTGATAAACCATTTCATGAGCATACACATTTTCCTGCCTACAGCATTGGCGTGGTACATGGACTTGCAGGAAGCGGTAGCCTGATGCTGATAGTGATGAGCCAAATGAAGACGGTAACTAACGGTCTCGGTTACCTGCTCCTGTTTGGCCTGGGATCAGTAGCTGGCATGATGCTGGCAGCTGGTATTTTTAGTTTGCCATTCAGCCAAAATATGCTGAAATCAAAATGGTTGCAGGCAGGGTTGGCTTTTATTTCAGCTGCTTTGTGTTTAATATATGGAAGTTGGGTAATGTATCAGAATTTGATCTTGAAATAAAAAGCTCTTCTTTTTTCAATTATAGCTTCTCCGTTTAATTTTCGTTTTTCGTTTGTCCGTTATTGTTATTAATTAGCAGCTTCATATCATTCATATCTCACTGTCACTTAAATTGTTTGTCATCCCTCACTTTTTATTTATATGAAAAAAGATTATGCAAGCGTTTGCATATGCAAGTCAAACGTTTGCATGGCTCAAATGCAGGCAGGTACTGAATTTCACAAGCATCAATTTCAAAAATTTGTTGTCATCTTTAGCGTAAGTAATTCAAACTTATCAACTAACTAAGCTTACTATGCTAACATCATCATTTAAAAAGTGTCTTTCTTTTTTGATTGTATCCGTACTATTCATATCAAAATTAGAAGCACAGAAAACAATTACCGGTAAGGTTACCGATAGAGATGGTAACCCGGTACCGGATGTAAGTGTGCAGGTGAAAGGGTCAACAAAAGCTACCGCCACTGACCGAAAAGGTGATTTCTCTATTAATGCATCGGCTACGGATTCGCTGGTGTTTACTTCAGTAGGTTATGCTAAGCTAACTCAGCTGGCAGGCAATGGCCTTTCACTTGATGTTAAACTCTCTCAGGAAAACAAAGCCATGGAAGAAGTAGTAGTGATTGGTTATGGTACTCAGAAGAAAAAAGATTTAACAGGCGCTGTTTCATCTGTAAAAGCAAAGGATTTAGTGATCTCCTCAAGTCCTGAAGTGGGAAGTATGCTAAGAGGAAAAGTAGCAGGATTAACTATCAGGCAGAACAGTGCACAGCCCGGTGGCGGATTAGACATTCTAATTCGTGGTGCAGGCTCCGTTAATGCAAGTAATGCGCCGTTATTTGTAGTAGATGGTTTTCCACTCACCGATTTATTGCAACCGGAGAGTGGTGGACGATACCAGGCAGGCTCACAGAGTGTGTTAAACTCCTTCAATCCAAATGATATCGAATCCATAGAAGTTTTAAAAGATGCAAGTGCTACTTCCATCTACGGGGCAAGAGCTGCCAATGGTGTTATCCTTATTACTACAAGAAGAGGAAGTGAAGGTGCAGCAAAAGTTCAGTATTCAACCAACTATGCGCTGCAGCATTACAACAATCCTTTTGATGTATTGCCACTAAATGAATGGATGCAGGTGCGTAATGAAGCAGGATGGGAAAACTGGCTTTGGGAAAATAATGTATATCCATGGGGAACTAAAACAATTGCGGAAGCACAGGCAAATCCGGTAAATGGGTTATATAAAAATTTCTATACACAAAACGCCATCAACAATGTAGGCAGAGGTACTGATTGGTTAGCGCTGGTAACACGTGATGGAAAAACTGCACAACATAATATTTCAGTTTCTGGTGGCACCAAGCTCACAAAGTATTTTTTATCTGGTAATTTTTATGGCCAGGATGGTATTGTAAAAAATTCAGGATTCAAGCGATACTCACTAAGGGCAAATGTAGACCAGGAGTTAAGCAAGTTTGTAAAGCTCGGTCTAAATTTAACTGCCAGCCGTATAGAAAATCAAAACACACAGTTAGGGGGTGATCAATATGAAAACTCCGGCATCATTCGTGCAGCAATGCAGCAGGGGCCACACATTCCGGCAATAGATGAAGAAGGTAACTATCCATTAAATCCACAATTGGCATTGCAGCCCAATCCCTACTCTTTACTCACTATCAGCGATGAAGGAAGAATTGAAAGAATG
>CAZDHQ010000309.1:0-5817 GCA_964505135.1 uncultured Ferruginibacter sp. | reverse complement strand
GTTATTCCGATCCGTTGATTTTCCCGCCACAAAATTTTACTAGTGCCATGGTGCTGAATCCCTATGGGGGCAATGTAGGTGTAGGTACTAATTTTTCGCCTGAATACAAACTGCATATCTGGTCAAGTACTGAACAGCTGATTAAGATTGATGGCAATAACAGCCTTATTCTTTTTCATGATAATGTTAGCAATGCACAGTATGGTTTTTTAAGAGCCTGGACAAGTAGTCCTTTTAATCCTGCTGGCTACTATGGTTTGGAAATAGGCACTCCGCCAGCAACTGGGGCAGATCCCGCCAAGCGCTTAATGTTTAGCACCAATTATAATCTTCGGTTAACGATTATGGAAGATGGAAAACTGGGAGTAAATACGACAAATCCCAATTCTAAGTTAGAAGTGAATGGAAGTCTCTCTATGCCAATAAGGCAAGTAACACCCAACAACACTTACAATGTAACGGACGATGATTACACGATTATTTGTGATATGCAGGGCGTGGGTGTGGCTGGAGCAGTAACCAATTTATTGCTCCCTTCGCCGGCTGGAAGAAAAGGGAGATTGTACAATATTTCCGCTATCAATATGGGAACCGGATATAGCGGTAATCCCGGAGGCGTAAGAATCTATGTAAATGCAGTAGTGGTCGGTACCGAAGTTTGGACGCTTGCTGCACGTAACAATACGGCTACTTCAATATTGTCTTACGATGGAATGGTTACGCTGCAATCAGACGGTAGCAGGTGGCTTCCCGTTTCTTCCAATCATTTTGAATACAGCTATTAACTGACCAGGTAGTTTAAAGCATGTATCTGTGCTAAAGTCTTTAAATTGTAACCCTGAAAAATATGAGGACTGCTGCTTTAATATTGTTTTGTTTCTGGGCACACAGTCTGTTTGCGCAAGCTTTCCAATTTAAAACCTATACTACTAATCATGGCCTAAGCAGCAATGCTGTTTCAGTTGCAATTAAGGATGATAAGGGGTTTTTATGGCTGGCTACCAACAATGGTCTTAACCGCTTTGATGGAAATGCTTTTGATCATTTTTATAATAATCCTTTAGATTCTACTTCTATTGCAAGCAACGAGATCAACAATCTTTTTATTGATAGTGAAAAGAATTTATGGATAACTACCATGGCAGGGTTGAGCCTTTATCATCCGAACTCACAAACATTTAGTAATTACGCACCCGATACTTTTGTACTTCCAAGGATTGGTCATTTATACCCAGCCATTGCAGAAGATGATGCCGAAAACATTTGGTTGGGTGGCTGGTATGATCTGTTGCTTTTTAATAAGCACACTAAAAAATTTGCAAGCAGCGGCTGGGCCAAATTTGCGTCAATAATAAAACCTGCTGATGGCAATCATTCTAGAGTGGTGGTGTTGGGGCTGAAGCCAAAAGGCAAAGAAGAATTTTGGGTGCTGACTACTTACGGGTTGTTTAGTGTAAACAAGAAAACACTGCAGTTTAAGTACTATCCATTCGATACTATAAAAGACTATTATGGTTGCCAGTTGAATTATGTTGATGATAAGGGTTTATTATGGATGGGTACTTATCAAAATGGAATTGTAAGTTATGATCCATCTGCAGATCAATGGAGAAGCTACGCAACACCTGTCGCTAATCGCTTAAAACCAGGCTGGGACTGGGCGTATGGTATTACGGGTTACCATCCAGATAGCTTAGTTTACAGCACTCAAAAGGGTTTATTGTTTTTAATAAAAGAAGGTAATTCTTTTATCACTAAAGACGCAGTTGATTTTCCAAAGGGTGCTTATTTCCAACTATTAAAAGACGGAGATTATTGGTGGTTGGTTTCAAGAGAAGGGCTTACTAAAGTTTATCCTGCATCAAAGAACTTTAGCCTGGTAAAACCTTCGGGTATAAAAAGGGTAGGCAAAATTTATTCATTACAACAGCCCAATCATTTTATATTAACAGATGATGCTACGTTGCATGTTTATGTGTACGATCAACTACTTGATAAGATAACAGCGATAAAAACAACCGATGGTAAGCCGGTCTCTGGAAATATTTCTTTTAAAATAATTAACAGCGGGCTCTCCATACTTTGTACGGATGAACAGCTGCACATTTTTGATGAAGCAACGAATACAGCAAACCCAATCAAACTTCCGACGTTAATGAATTCGGCTAATCCACGCCTGCTCAGAAAAATTGTATCAATAGGTAATTTTATTTATATAAGAGACCGGCTGCAGGGAATTATTGAATACGATATTTCCACCGGTACTTCAAAATACCTGAGTATTTTCAACACGACCGATCAAACTACCTTAACCAGCCTGTATGTAGATAGTACAAGAAACCTGTTGTGGGTAGGTGTGGAGAACGATGGTATTTATATGTATGATCTCGGTTCACAAAAAGTAACGCATCGGTTGCTTAATATTCCGCCCTCACAGAAAGGTGCAAGTATTACAGCGATTAGCGAAGGTGCAAAGGGCGTAGTGTATGCAAGCGATTTAAACTATGGTGTATTTGTTTTAAATGCAGCTGGTGAAATCACCCGCCGTTATACCACACAGGATAACCTGCTTAGCAACAACTGTAATCATTTATGTAAAGATGCATTTGGTAATATTTGGATCAGCAGCTCAGATGGCATCAGTATGTTTGATACCATAACAAAATCTTTTACCAACTTTCCTGAATTAAAAGATGCGGCCAATTATTCTGCTTTTATTACCACCGATGATAAAGGCAACGTTTTGCTATCATCCGAAGATGGATTTTATCTTTTGAATGCTAATAACATTATTGATGGAAAATTGAATGGAACTATCTATCTAAGAAATATTAAAGCTGAAGATCAGCCCTTGCCGGTGGACACTAATTTTAATTTTACTTACCATCAAAGCAATATCAGTTTACAATTTGGACTGCTCAATTTTGGAACTACTGAAAAACCTTTGCTGCAATACCGGCTTAATAATGGTGACTGGATCAATCTTGATAATGAGAACAGTATTGCTTTTTCAAACCTGGCGCCAGGAAAGTACCTGCTTGCTGTAAGAGAGAAAAATGCGGTAACGAAAGAACTCAACATTCATTTTAGCATTTCACCGCCGTATTATAAAAGCTGGTGGTTTATGCTGTTGATCTGCACTGCTATTGCAATAATTGTAACACAAATTTTCAGGTACCGGCTTGGCATTATAAAAAAGCAATCGGCGCTAAAGCAAAAAATAGTGGAAACAGAAATGATGGCGCTAAGGGCGCAAATGAATCCGCATTTTATTTTCAACTGCATCAGCACTATTGATAATTTTATTTTGGGCAATGAAAAAGAAATGGCCAGTGCCTATCTTAATAAATTTGCTAAGCTCATTCGAAATATATTGGACAGTAGTAAAGCAGAAGTAGTCCCTTTCTGGAAAGATTGGGAAACATTGCAGCTATACCTTGAATTAGAATCATTGAGGAGCAATGGAAAATTTTCTTATCAAACTTATGCAAGTGATGCTTTGTTAAAAGGTCATTATAAAATTCCGGCACTTATCATCCAGCCGTATGTGGAGAATGCCATTCACCATGGGTTGATCCAGCGCAATGATAACAACGGAAAGCTGACAGTAGTGGCCGATATAAGTGATGAAGTACTCACCTTCACCATTCATGATAATGGGATTGGGCGGGAAAAATCGAAGCAGTTAAGGCAAATAAATACTTTGCAGCATACTTCATACGGGATGCAGTTGAGTGAAGAACGAATTACCTTGTTTAATAACCGTAAAGAAAATAATATAATAATCACCGATCTTAAAGATGAAGATGGTATCTCCAGTGGAACTTTGGTGGAGGTTCGCCTCGACATTTAATACTGAAACAATATGTCTCATTTAACCGCCATAGTAATTGATGATGAAAAGAACAGTCGGGAAGCTTTTATCAAAAAGCTGCAAATGCACTGCCCGGATGTACAATTACTTGGTGAATGTACAAATGGGAAAGAAGGAATAGAAGCCATCAAAATGCTGAATCCGCAAATCGTTTTTCTTGATATTGAGATGCCCCAACTGAATGGATTTGCCATGCTACAGCAGTTGAATAAAAAAGATTTTCACCTGGTATTCACCACTGCTTATAACCAGTACGCAATAGAGGCCATCCGGTTCAGTGCTTTTGATTACCTGGTGAAACCTGTGGATGTAAGTGAGTTGGAGAACACCATCAACCGAATAAAAGAAAAGCTGGCCGCAGAACATACCGGTGCAAAACTGGACATTTTGATAGCACACCTTGTCAATGAAAAAAATCAACCAAGTAAAATAGCGATTGCCACAATGGAAGGAATTGATTTTATTGCAATGGAGGACATTATTTACCTGGAGGCAGTAGGCAACTATACTACTGTGCATATTAAAAACAATAAGCCTATTCTTGCTTCTAAAACACTGAAGGAATTTGAAGACTTACTACCGGCCAACCGTTTTTGCCGGGTACATAATGCCAGTATCGTAAATGTAGTCTTTATTCAGAAATTTATTAAAGGCGATGGGGGACAAATTGTATTATCAAATGGGTTACTGCTGGATGTAGCCCGTCGGAGAAAAGAAGAGCTGCTAAAGCTGATGGCAGGGTTTTCAGCACGGATATGATTCAATGATTATCAAATTTCCTTTTTACCAATTCTATCATTACTTTCGCAGCCGAATTAAAAAGGATTTCAAAATCTCTTATAACAATCTCCCGGCTATGCTGGAGAAAAAATAACAACAATGGCAACTACAGCAGACATGAGGACCGGCCTGATCATTAAGATTGACGGTAGTCTTTACAGTGTAATCGAATTCGGACAAAACAAAACCGCCCGTGCAGCAGCAAAAGTTTGGGCTAAATTGAAAGGTGTAGACAATAACCGCACTATTGAAGTTACCTGGAACAGCGGTGAAACCATCTTCCCGGTAAGGGTGGAAAAAAAGCCTTACCAGTTTTTGTATAAAGACGATAGCGGTTACAGCTTTATGGACAATGAAACCTTTGAGCAAATCACCGTTCCTGAAAATATGGTGGATGCGCCACAGTTTTTAAAAGACGGCCAGGAAGTTTCTGTTTTGATCAATGGTGAAACAGAACAGCCAATGGGTGTGGAATTGCCTGATAAAATTGCTTTATTGGTTACTTACAGTGAGCCAGGTGTAAAGGGTGATACAGCTACTCGTACATTGAAGCCTGCTACCGTGGAAACAGGTGCTACCGTAAACGTGCCGCTTTTTGTAAATGAAGGCGACATGATCAGGGTAAACACCAAGAGCGGAGAATATGTAGAAAGGGTAAAAGATTAATGGTTTAAACTGAATAAAATAAAAGGGTTAGTGAAAACTAGCCCTTTTTGTTTTGCATCAATTTTGACCAGTTTTTAGCTGTTTTTGCTCAATTTTTGGCGATTTTTGATCGATTTTTTTGGTTTTTGTCGAATTTTTATTTGGGGAAATAGTTGGCAATTTGAAAAATCATTCCATACCTTAGCAGCCCAATTGAATTAAACATTTATTAACCGTTTAAGTAAATTATGGACATCAAACAAATCCAGGAGCTTGTAAAGCTCATAAACAAAACCAATATCGGAGAAATTACCATCGAAGAAGAAGGAACCAAAATCACCATCAAGCAAAAGAAAGACCCGGTACAGCATATAGTCGCCAATGCAGGTGATTTTGCTCCCCGAACACAAGCCCCGGCTACTCAAACTCCTCCGCCAGCAGCAACTGCACCAGCAGTAGAAACTCCAGCCACGCCTCCGCCACCTAAAGCAGATAATCTTGTTACCATAAAAAGCCCA
>CAZDHQ010000308.1:0-5822 GCA_964505135.1 uncultured Ferruginibacter sp. | reverse complement strand
ATGAACAACCTACTGAAAGAGAAAAAGGTATTATACAAATGCGTACCATCAGTAATTATGGTATGGGCATCTTTTTAATTGTGGCAGGTTTTTTCTTTATGATCCCTACTAAATACACCAGGTCTTTTCTTGATCAATACGATCCCGTTTTGATAAAAATTTTTGCTGCTGTATGTTGGCTGTATGGTATATTCAGAATTTATCGTGGATATAAGAAAAACTATTTCAGGAACGGATAAAATTAATAAAAATGAAAACAGCCGTTTCTGTATTCGCAGTGATGATGCTGGCTATTTTTTTAACAGCCTGCGGCAGCAAACCAAAGCAGGGAAATATCACGGATAGCCCAACCAGCGGAACGATCAATATCAGCGTAGATGAATCATTTAAACCTGTAATTGATGAACAAATAAAAGTGTATGAGGCGCTGTATCCAGGCACTAAGATTAACGCTTTTTATAAACCGGAAGCTGACTGCCTTAGAGATTTAATCAGGGATTCAGCCACACGAATGATCATCATTACACGTGGTTTAAGCAGGAAGGAAGAGAAATATTTTGAAGATTCCATTGGTTTTGTTCCGATATGGGACAGGGTGGCTACAGATGCAATGGCTATTGTAGTAAATAAAAAAAGTAATGACAGCGTGTTTTCCCTTGGCCGTCTTCAAAAACAGCTCACCGGGCAAATGGGCAACAAGCAGCAAATTGTTTTTGACGGCTTAAATGCCACCAGCACGGTTAGGTATGCTATAGATAGCATTTTAAAAGGTGGAAAATTTGATACAACTGTGGTAAAAGCTTTAAAAAACAGTACCGAAGTGTTAAACTATGTGGCGGAAAATGTAGATGCCATTGGTATTGTAGGAAACAGTTGGATCGGTAACCCTGAAGATACTGCTGAACTAGCTATGCTTAAAAGAGTTAAGATAGCCTATGTAAAATGTGAAACCTGCCCAGACTCACCCTATGTAAAACCATCACAATTCAGTATCATGGCATTGCGGTACCCGATGGTACGTGGTTTGTATTATATTGTAAAGGAAAATTTCCACGGCCTCGGTTCTGGTTTTATGAGTTTTATGAAATACGAAAGAGGGCAGCTGATTTTCCGCAGGGCTTATTTATGGCCGGGCAAAATAGATTTTAATATAAGAACTGTTAAAATCAATGAAGAATTGAAAAAAGATTAAACTATAAGGTGAATAATTTTTCACATAAAATATATAACATTGTACATCTTTAAAAGGTATAATAAAATGAACAAAATCAAAACTGGTTTTTTCTTGCTGGCTGCATTGCTTGTCTCGAATTTTTTGAAGGCACAATCAATTGAAGATGGTAAGAAGTTTATGTATTATGAGAGGTATAAAAGTGCGAAGGCTGCATTTGAAAAATTAGCAACCGCTAATCCAAATGATGCTGTAGCAGCTTACTGGCTTGGCCAGGCTTTGATTGCGCCTGACGAGAAAGACATTGCCGGTGCAAAAGCATTATACCAAAAGGCTATGATGGCCAACAGCCAGAGTGCATTGTTACTAGCTGGCATGGGCCATGTGGAATTGCTGGAAGGAAAAACACAGGATGCAAGGCAGCGTTTTGAAACCGCTATCAGCCTAAGCCAGGGAAAAGATGCTTCGGTGCTAAATGCAATCGGTTTGGCTAATGTGATGGCTAAAGATGGCGATGCAAATTATGCTATTGATAAACTGAAGATAGCTGCTGCTATCAAAAAAATGAACGATCCCGATGTATATATTAACCTGGGCGATGCATATAAAAAAATTGGCGAGGGTGGTCCGGCTCAAACAGCTTATGAGTCTGCATTAACATTAAATCCAAAATATGCAGAAGCTCCTTACCGAATTGGGAAAATTTATCAAACGCAGGGAATTAGCCAGAAGGAAATTTACATGAGGTATTTCAACCAGGCGATTGCTATTGATCCAACTTATGCACCGGTGTATGAAAACCTTTATCAATTATTATACACTACTGATGTTGCACAATCTGCGGAATACCTTGACAAATTTTTAGCCAATACTGATGATGATCCGAAGAATTGCTACTACAGGGCTTCAATGAAATATGCACAGGGATTGTTTAAAGAAGCTATTGCAAAAGCAGGAGAATGTCTCCAGGCGCCGGATGCATACATGAAATCGCATGGTATAGAAGCTTATGCTTACAATAAACTGGGCGATTCTGTAAATGCAAAAAGCTCGTTTGAAGAATACTTCAAAAAAGCAGATGAATCAATTATCGGTGCAGGTGACCTTTCTACTTATGCTTCTGTGTTGCTGAAATTTCCTGGTAACGATTCAATAGCTGGTACATATATTGAAAAAGCTATCAAGCTGGATACAGTAGATGCTGATAAGATTGGCTATATCAAAACAATGACAAACTACTACGATGCTCAGAAGAATTTTAAAAAGTCAGCGGACTGGTATTCTAAATTGGTAGCAGCTAAAAAATCCCCAACAAAAACAGACTTGTACAATTCAGGGTATAATTATTTTAGAGCAGGAGTATATGACAGAGCGATAGAGCAGTTTGATATCTACACTAAATTGTTCCCTGATGACGCTTTTAGCTACTACATGAAGGGCAAATGCAAATGGGCAATAGACTCAACAATGGCACAGGGCTTAGCCAATGAAGACTTCCAAAAAGCAATTAATGTAGGTCAGGCTGACCGCACTAAATACAAGAATCAAATCATCGGCAGTTATAAATATTTTATAGCCTATGCAGCTAACATTAAAAAGGATAAGAATGCGGCATTGGCTTATTGCGACAGTGCCCTTGCTATTGATCCGGCAGATGCAGATATTTTAAATAATAAAGATATTATCAGCAAAATGAAGATGGCACCGGCAACCGGAACAGGTACCAAGCAAGCCGCCAGTTCACCTGCCAATAAGCCAACGGATACCAAATCAACCGGTACCAACAAAATGCCATAGAATTTTTTTACATAAGTGTTTAAACATAGTAAAGCAGCCCTGTTCTTAAAATGAACAGGGTTTCTTTTTGAAAATAAAGGTTGTTTTTAATTGTAGCTGCCTTATTTTTGCGCATGCAATTTTTTATCCTACAGGCTGCTGACGTCAATAATGCCGAGAACTACCTGCCAATAGGGATACAACTTTTTTTTGCAATCGGCTTTATTGGTACGATGATGGGGTTGACCCATTTTTTTGGTCCCAAAAGAAAGGGCAGCGACAAGCTTCAAAACTTTGAGAGTGGTATTGAAATAAAAGGCAACGCAAGACAGCCAATGGCGATTAAATATTTTTTAGTTGCAATCCTCTTTGTGTTGTTTGATGTGGAAGTGATTTTCTTCTATCCATATGCAGTTAATTTTCGTGAATTAGGCTGGGGTGGGTTTGCTGCAGTGGCAACCTTTGTAGGCTTATTTATTGCAGGTTTTATCTATATCATAAAAAAAGGCGCACTTACCTGGGAAGATTAAATGTTTATTTAGCATGTTGAGCCCACAATATGAACTTTAAAAAATGGGTTTTGTTTTTATAATGCGAACAAAATAAAATTCAACATTTAGCATTAAACTTTTAAAAAGCTATGGCACGTCCGGTTCAATATAATACCAAACTAAAAACTGTAGAGCCCCCTCAAAGCTACATGGGAGAGGGTTTTATGGCAACATCACTTGATAAGGTGATTGGATTGGCAAGACAAAACTCCATTTGGCCTTTACCATTTGCAACATCCTGCTGTGGTATTGAATTTATGGCAACAGCAGCAAGCCATTATGATATTGCAAGGTTTGGAGCAGAAAGGATGAGCTTCTCACCCCGCCAATGCGACTTGTTAATGGTAATGGGAACCATTTCAAAAAAGATGGGACCAGTACTAAGACAGGTTTATTTACAAATGGCAGAACCTCGCTGGGTTCTATCCGTTGGTGCTTGTGCATGCAGCGGTGGTATATTTGACACCTATTCAGTATTGCAGGGAATTGACCAGATCATTCCAGTAGATGTATATGTTCCAGGATGTCCTCCAAGACCTGAAGCCATTTTAGATGGTTTTATGAAAATACAGGAACTGGTAGGGCAGGAGAGTTTGAGAAGAAGAAACGGGGAACAATACAAGGCATTGCTGGAAAGCTACGGAATACAGTAATATTAATTGTTTCAATGGTTGACGTTTTAAATTGGCCATTGATCGATATAGCAACTCAACAATTTTTAGATGTCATTATCCAACGAAGTAGTAAAAGAAAAACTGGTTGAAAAATTTGGAGATGTTTTAACTAACTGGCAGGAGCCGTATGGCATGCTTACCTTTACTGCACCTAAAGAGCTCAACTTAAAGGTGCTCCAGTTTTTGTATGACGATCCAACTTTACGGTTTCAATTCCTTACTGACTTGCAGGCTGTTCATTATCCCGACAAGAAGGGTGCTGAATTAGCTGTAGTTTATCATCTGCACAATCTTACTGATAATATAAGACTTCGCTTTAAAGTATTTACTTCTGTTGATACACCGGAAGTGTACAGTGCCACTGCATTGTACGCAACCGCTAATTTCATGGAAAGAGAAACCTACGATTTCTTTGGTGTGAAGTTTATTGGTCATCCAAATTTAAAGCGCATTCTTAATGTGGATGAAATGGATTATTTCCCTATGAGAAAGGAGTTTCCATTGGAAGATCAAACTAGGATTGACAAGGACGATGAAATGTTTGGTCGTGGTGGCACGCTAGGTTTTGGTACAGAAAGAACAAACCACGGGACATTGGCAGAAGAAGACAAGCATAATAAAGGAAAGCAGGTATTGTAGAGCCTCCCCAAACTCCTCCAAAGGAGGGGCTTAAGAAGAGCTCAATTGATGTAGATATTTTAAATAGCTAGGTTGAATTGATAGGTGTAGAAAGAAAGATGAAATGCTTAATTCCAAAATTTGAATAAATTGATAATGCCTGGCCTCCCTCGCTTTTGGAGAGGGAATGAGGGTGAGGCTAAAAACAAAAATATTCAATGTCTAATACAGACCATATTTTATTACCCGAAGGCAGCATAGAAAAGCAAAGCACTACGCTTAACCTTGGACCTACCCACCCGGCTACACATGGCGTGTTTCAAAACATCCTGGAGCTGGATGGCGAACGCATTCTTTCAGCCGAATCTACTGTGGGCTATATTCACCGGGCTTTTGAAAAGCTGGCAGAACGCAGGCCATTGTACCAGATTACGCCGATTACAGACAGGTTGAATTATTGCTCATCCCCCATTAACAACATGGGCTGGCACATCACCTGCGAAAGGTTGCTGGGTGTACAAACACCTAAGAGAGTGGATTACCTGCGTATCATCATTATGGAATTGGCAAGAATTGCAGATCACCTGATTTGTAATTCCATTGTGGGTGTGGATAGCGGTGCATTTTCGGGGTTCTTATACCTGATGCAATACAGGGAACTGATTTATGAAATTTATGAAGAAGTTTGTGGTTCCCGTTTAACAACAAATATTGGCCGTATTGGTGGTTTTGAAAGAAATTTTACCAACGCTGCTTTTGAAAAATTAGAAAAATTCCTTGACGAATATCCTAAAACATTGAAGGAGTTTGAAACGCTCTTCAACCGTAACAGGATTTTTATGGAGCGTACCATCGGCTGCGGTCCAATCAGTGCTGAAAGAGCTTTGAATTACGGTTTTACCGGGCCAAACTTAAGGGCTGCTGGGGTGGATTATGATGTTCGTGTACACACACCCTACAGTAGTTACGAAGATTTTGATTTTATTATACCTGTCGGCAGTACCGGTGATTGCTACGATCGTTTTTTAGTTC
>CAZDHQ010000307.1:0-5885 GCA_964505135.1 uncultured Ferruginibacter sp. | reverse complement strand
CACATGCCCTTCCTGCAAATGCATTTTTTTTTTTTTTTTTAGGTCCACTATACTCTGTTCCCCACATGGGATGCGATGCAACAAAACGCCTTCTCATTGGATGATCTTTCAATGCATCACACAAAGCGAATTTTGTAGAACCTCCATCCGATACAATTTGCTTATCATTCACCAGGTCCATCACTTGCTTCATCACTGGCACTGTTACATCCACCGGTATCGAAACATAAATAAAATCACTTTGCTTTACGGCTTCTTCCAATGGCAATGCTTCATCAATCAATCCCAACTCAAGTGCTTTATTAATACTGCCCTGCGGACGGCCAACTCCAATTACTTTTTTTGCAAAGCCTTTTTCCTTCATGGCCAATGCCAATGAACCACCAATTAAACCAACGCCTATTATCGTAACCTTATCAAACATGTTGCTTATTCGAAACGCTTTGTTTTATCCTGTTAATTGATTCTTCAATTTTTTGTTCAGTGCTGCAGAGGCTTACTCTTACATAACTATCACCTGCGCTACCGAAAATACCGCCGGGTGTAATAAACACATTGGCGTCATACAATACTTCGTCACTCAACTCATAACCATCTTTATACTTTGAAGGGATTGAAGCCCAAACAAACATACCTGCCTGTGTTGTATCAAATTCACAATCCAGTAAGGTCAATAATTCAAACACTTTTTCTCTCCTCTTTTTATAAACATGATTTACTTCTTCATGCCATTCCAGGCCAAGCTCCAATGCTTTTGCAGCAGCTAACTGAAGCGGTAAAAACATTCCACTATCCATATTGCTTTTAAAGCGAAGCACTTCATCCATTCTGTCTTTCGCACCTACCAGCATGCCTACACGCCAGCCGGCCATATTATGCGACTTACTTAAAGAATTCAATTCAATTGCTACCTCTTTTGCACCTTCCACACTTAGCAGACTCATGGGTGCATCATTCAAAATAAAGCTGTAGGGATTGTCATGTACTAATAAAATATTATTTCGCTTTGCAAAAGCCACCAGTTTTTCAAACAGCTCAACAGTTGGCAATTGACCTGTTGGCATCTGCGGATAATTCACAAACATCAACGTTGCCTTCTTTCCTGTTGCATTCAATTGTTCTTCAATTGCACTCAAATCAGGAAACCAATTGTTTTCTTTTGTCAGTGTGTATTCAAGCAAATCCGCACCTGCAATCTTTGCTGCACTCCTGTAAGTTGGATAGCCAGGATTCGGGATCAATACAATATCACCTTCATTGATATAAGTCATACAGATATGCATGATACCTTCTTTACTACCAATCAACGGCATTATTTCCGTATCAGCATTCAACTCCACATTGTACCAGCGCTTGTACCAAACAGCAATCGCATTTCTTAAAACCGGGCTGCCCTTGTAACTTTGATAAGCATGTGTGTTAGGCTTTAAAGCTTCCTCATGTAACACTTTTATCACTTCCGGATGTGGCGGTAAATCAGGACTTCCAATACCCAGATTGATCACATTTTTACCAGCCTTGTTCATGGTATCAATCTCTCTCAACTTTTGAGAGAAATAATATTCACCAATTCCTTCTAATCTTTTCGCTGTTTGCATTTTATCTTTTTATTACACTGATTTACGAATTACACTAATTAGTGTAATTAGATTAATTAGTGTTATCAAATTTTAATTGTCTTTCCATTTTTATAAACTCCCAGCAACTGCAATGCCTCTGTCTGATTCTTCACCTTATCAAAAGCCTTATCAAATTGTTCTTTTGAATCAAATTCCATATCCGCATGAAAAGAATATTTAAAATCACTACCGGGAATGGGCATACTCTGCAGCTTGCTCAAATTAATACCTGCATCAGCAATAGTATTTAACACCTTTGCTAAACTTCCTCTTGAATGGTCTGTATGAAAATTGATGGAGGCTTTGTTTGCGTCAGCAGTTTCTTTCACTTCTTCTGCTCTCTGTAATATTAAAAACCGGGTGTAATTATTTTTAAGGGTGTGAATGTTGGGGGCAATCATGTCGAGGTTATAAATTTCAGCGGCCAGTTTACTTGCAATAGCAGCGATGTGTTTACTCCGGTGCTTGTGAATGTGTTTGGCGCTTAATGCCGTATCCTCCGTTTCCACCGTTTTCCAGTTATGTTTATCAAGAAAGTCAAGACATTGCTGGATGGCCATCGGATGAGAATGAACTTCTTTGATATCTTCCAGTTTCACTCCCGGGTTTACCATCAGGTTTTGTTTTATCTGCAGGTAAACCTCGCCTACAATTTTAAGATTGCTTTTTTGAAGGAGATTGTAATTAGGCAAAATACTTCCGGCAATAGAATTTTCAATTGCCATTACGCCGCCTTCGCTTTCCTTTTTATTGGATGCAATTTTAATCACTTCCCTAAAAGTGGCACAGCAAATAACCTGTACATCCTTTCCGTGAAATTGCCTGGCTGCTTCCTGGTGAAAGCTACCTTCAAAACCTTGTATTGATACTCTCATTGACATGTAAAAAAAATCCCGGCCTTTTCTGCCGGGAATCTTGTATGTTAAGCTGTTTAGATTTAGTGATTAACAAAAGACACCCGGCCTATTTTTAAAATAGTAGCTAAAATAAAATCGAGTGTATCCTGTTGTTTTTTTCATATCGAGCCCGAAATTAAGGAAGAAAATTATTTCAGCCAATATTTTTTTTAAATAGTAAACAAAAAGCTTAAAAATTATCCCTCGATTTTTACAGTATAATAGATGTAGTAAAATTTAATGCCGATATTTTAGAATTTATTTTATCAAGATCGAGATATACCAGACAATATTGGATGCTATCGAAAAAAGCTGAAAGAGTATCTGGATTTTATTGTTGATTAATGCATAAAAAACAGACACCCCTGAGAACAGGGGCGTCATTTAACGATTGCTTGCCATATGAAAATCTTTATATAGAACGGTCAATTAAAAAGCAGCAATCTGTAAAGACCGTTTGTTTGATTACTTCTTAGCAGTTGAATCTTTCTTAGTAGAATCAGCAGCAGGTTTTGCAGTTGAATCAGCAGCAGGTTTTGCAGTTGAATCAGCAGCAGGAGTAGCAGGAGCAGCTACAGCTGGAGTATCAGTTTTTGGAGCTTCAGTAGTTGCTGAATCATTACATGCTGCGAAAGCTACAGCGATAGCGAATGCGAAAAGTACTTTTTTCATTTTTGAGTTTTTTAATTTGTGATTTGATGATTAATACAGGTGCTCAAAAAAGGTAACCCACTTTTTTAAAAAATTTTTTTTTCGTTGTTTTGGGTTACTATTGTTCCCTCTAACGTATTAATAAAAGACTGGTGAATTTAGATAAAGATCAATTGTTGCTCCAGGGATTGGCCAAAAGTGATAAATCAGCCATCGAAGCTATTTATCGGGAAAATTACAGTATGATCCAGTCCTTTGTTCTTAATAATAATGGTTCTACCGAAGACGCCCGTGATATTTTCCAGGAAGCCATGGTAGTACTGTATGAAAAGTCTAAAGACACCTCTTTTTTGCTTACCAGCCAGATCAAAACTTACGTTTACTCGGTTTGCAGGAGATTGTGGCTTAAACGACTACAGCAGCTAAACAGGTACAGTGGAAGTCTTGAGTCAATGGAAGAATCGGTTTCTGTGGAAGAAGAGCTGGATGAGCACGAGAAAAAGAACGCTGATTTTAATATGATGGAAACGGCGCTGGGAAAAATTGGAGAACCTTGCAAAAGCCTGCTGGATGCCTACTATCTACAAAAGAAAAGCATGCAGGATATAGCACAGGAGTTTGGGTATACCAATGCGGATAACGCAAAAACGCAGAAGTATAAATGCCTTGTGAGATTAAAGAAATTATTTTTTGCACAATATAAAAATGCTTAAGGATGGATGAAATTACTTTACTGGAGACAATTGAGCGCTACCTTGCCGGTGAAATGACCAGCCAGGAAGTAGCTTCATTTGAACAACTCCGTAAAAATAATGCTGAGGTAGACCAGCAGGTGGTGGAGCATACTATTTTTCTTCAAAATCTCGATCGCCATGCAGAGATCAGGAACTTCAAACATAACTTACATGAAGTAGAAAATAAACTGGTAACAGAAGGTATAATCAGTGTTCCTGCTTTGAGAGGTAAAGCTAAAGTGGTATTCATCTGGAATAAATACAAACGCAGCATGGCTGTAGCGGCCTCTATTGCCGGCTTTATTTCTTTGCTTACCCTTGGCCTTACTTTTAACGCTACACGGAAGTATGATAATAGCTATCAATACCTGGTAGAAGAAATTCATAAGACTAACCAAAAGTTGAACAATACCGATAAAAAGGTGGATGATATAAAAACAGATCTTCCAACTGCTTCGCCAAATGTTGAACCAAAAGTAGATTATAGAGGTACAGGCTTTTTAATTGATGGCAAAGGCTATCTTGTAACCAATGCACACGTGGTAAATAAGATGAAGAATGTGTATGTTGAAAATAACAAAGGAGAATACTTTAAAGCTTCCGCAATTTACACAGATAACAATGTAGACCTTGTAATCTTAAAAATTGTTGACACTGCGTATAAAGCCATTGCTTCCTTACCATATAGCATCAGAAGGACAAATGCAGATTTAGGCGAACAGTGTTTTACACTGGGTTATCCTAAAAATGAAATTGTATATGGTGAAGGCTATGTGAGTGCCAAATCTGGTAATGATGGAGATTCTACTGCTTACCAATTAACAGTATCTGCCAATCCTGGTAACAGTGGCGGCCCTGTTTTAAATAAAAGTGGAGAGATCATTGGTATTATCACTGCTAAAGACTCAAAAGCAGATGGCGTGGTATATGCCGCTAAATCAAAAAATATTTACAAACTGGTGGAACAATTAAAGAAGATTGATGAAAAAGAACAAGCGCTGAAAACACCTGCTGGCAATAGTTTGAAAGGACTGGATAGAGTACAGCAAGTGAAGAAACTGGAAGATTATGTCTTCATGGTTGTTGGTAATTAATCAATAAAAATATTCCAAAATAAAAAATGCTGCACTTTAAAATGCAGCATTTTTTATTGTTTGCTTATTTATTCTATTCTTAGTTAATACAGTGAGGATGGATATTCCCCATCAGCAACCAGTTTATCAATACTTGCTTTTACATCCGGTGCATCTTCTTTATATGTAACGCCAAACCATTGTGCAGAAGTTGGAATCACTTTTACTGTGGCCTGGCCATTTTTAACTACCTTATCTACCACTAATGGTATAAAGAATTCTGCTTTGGGGTTGTTGATTTCTTTTGAAATAAAATCAGCAAAATAATTTTCACAGTGATCGATAAATTTTGGATCAAAAGCAAAGAAGTTCATGCTTACACTTGAATCTTCACTCACTTCATGTAAACCTGCTTCATCTTCGTAAGTGATGATGCCCTGCTCATTACGAAAGATTTTGGTTCTTTCATTGATATCAACCAGGTTTCCCCCAGCATCCACCTTACATACACCCCTGCTCACACTACCATTATCACTCAAGGTCTTTTTCAATTCGTAACCAATGATTGCATAATTAGATGCGCTTACATCACCGGTCAAAAATTTAGCAGCCTTATCAAAACCATCTTTACCATAAAAATCATCGGCGTTAATTACAGCAAATGGTTCATTCACTTTTCCTTTACAGCATAAAACAGCATGTGCAGTGCCCCATGGCTTTTTCCTTTCTTCAGGCACCTGGCCTGGAACAAATTTGGTTAACTCCTGGAACACATAATCCACTTCAATTTTACCAGCCAATTTTTTCCCGAATGATTCACGGAACATATCCGCAAACTCCTCCCTGATAATAAAAACTACTTTACCAAAACCAGCACGGATAGCATCATAAATAGAATACTCCATAATTGTT
>CAZDHQ010000306.1:0-5891 GCA_964505135.1 uncultured Ferruginibacter sp. | reverse complement strand
AAAAATCGAACTGGGGTAAATATTTGCCCGGGTCCAAACATTGTAAATTTTTCCAGGTCAGTATCACTGCAAACAATGGTAGACCATATTTACGGAAGAACCAATGTTATCAATGGCAATCAAAGACCGCACATGTTTATTGCTGAGCTTGACCTGTATATTAATTATCTTGAAAATGAACTGGCCAGTGATTCACAAGCTGCACAACTGGAGAAAAAGAAAAAATATTACCACAACTTCTTTCAAAATCTTGATGAGGGTATTACTTACTACCGGAATCTTGAAGGCCTGTCTTCAAATGAAGATTTTATTTTATCCCTGGATAAAGCTAAACAAAGGTTGGTTAAACTGGAAGAGAGTTGCATGATTTATTAAGATTGTATAACGGCCCCAATATCATCACCGCTTTTTAAAAATGAGTTACATTGATGATTATAGTAGATTAAAAGCTGCAATTGAATTCACAAAAGACCTTTCGCAGCAAGATAGCCCGGTAGATGTTGTAAATATTGATTTTATCTCTGACAACTACCACATACTGCCAGGCGAAACATCCTATTACTGTGAAAAGCATCACTTCAAGAGTAATTATTGCTACCCTTTTGATACCTCTGCAAGCATTGTAAATCAAGTGCTGGATGTACACGATTCATTGGTGGAAGAAAACAAACAATTTCGCTATCAAATTTTTCTTAACAAAAACCAGCGCCGCACAAACAAAATCATTTTAATGCTGCATGGGTTCAATGAAAAATCGTGGACAAAATATTATGCATGGGCAAAACGCCTGGTGGAAACAACCGGTAAAGCTGTGGTTCTTTTTCCCATTGCCTTTCATATGAACAGGGCACCAGCAGCATGGAGCGAAACAAGGGGCATGTTTACTGCCAGTGCTCAACGAAAAAAGTCATTTCCATTCATTCTTCATTCTTCTTTATCCAATGTAGCCATCAGCACCAGGCTGCATGCCAAACCGCAGCGCTTTGTATGGAGCGGTTTGCAAACCTACTATGATGTAATACAACTGATAGAACAAATCAAATCAGGCAATCATTCTATCATTGATGCAAACGCCAGCATTGACTTATTTGCTTATTCAATTGGTGCATTCCTGTCTGAAGTGTTGATGATGACAAACCACAACAACTACTTTAGTAATTCAAAACTGGTTATGTTTTGCGGAGGACCAGTATTCAACCGTATATCACCTGTATCAAAATTTATACTGGATAGTGAGGCTAACGTACGTCTGTACTCGTTTTTAATTGAGCACCTTGATAGTTATCTTAATAAAGACGACCGATTAAAACATTACCTGGGTGAGCAACATCCTGAAGGCATGTACTTTAGGTCTATCTTAAACTACAGTGCCATGGCAGACTTCAGAGAAAAACGTTTAAAGGAAATTGCAGATCAACTATATGCTGTTGCATTGAATGGAGATACCGTTATCTATCCTTATGAAGTAATGAATACACTGCAGGGTAAGTACAGGAATATACCTGTGAAGGTAGATATGTTTGACCTTCCTTATGAATTTATTCATGAAGCACCATTTCCTGTTGGAACAAAAAATGATACCGAGGTTAACCATGCCTTTGACAGCGTATTTGATTTGCTGTGTAAACAATTGATGTAAGATGAAACAGGCAAAAAAAATATTGGTTATTGGAATCGGGAACACCTTACGAGGCGACGATGGTATTGGAAAATATATTTGTACCTGCATAGAAAAAATCAAGCTACCGAATGTTTCCACCACTACAGCATACCAGCTTGAAACAAATTTATTGGAAGCATTTATTCAATACGATACGATCATTATTGCAGATGCATCCATATCAGGAAGGCCTGTTTCATTCATCAATGCAGCTACATTACAGCAGCAGCCCGTATCATCTTCACATCATGCTGATGCAAAAAGCCTTGCTGCCTTAGCAAAACAGTTGTACAAGAAAGATCTTGAAATTTTACTCTGTGCAGTAAGAGGAGAAAATTTTGATATGGGCGAGCAGCTCTCCGCCACAGCAATACACAATGCTAATGATGCTGTAAACAGCATTGTCAACTGGATTAAAAATAATCCTTTTTAAAAACGTTTTATTTTTTTGATCAGCATTCCTCTTTGATCTTTTATCTCGATCACAATCGGCATTTTACCAATCGCATGTGTAGAACAGGATAAACATGGATCATAACATCGGATAGTAGACTCTACCCTGTTCAGCATGCCTTCATCAATGTCTTTTCCCTTTATATATTGTTTGGCTACTTCCAGCACAGAGCGGTTCATTGATGGATTATTTTGACCTGTCGCAATGAGCAGGTTTACCATTTTCAATTTACCCGTATCATCGGTTTTATAATGATGGAATAATGTTCCTCTTGGTGCTTCAGAACTGCCAATACCTTCTTCATAGTTCCATCTTCCATGGTGCTGAATATGCAGTGATGTTACTTCCGGATCTTTTAAAATTCTTTCTGCATCTTCCACATCACTTAACGCTTCTATTAGCCTTGTATAATGGTAATAAAAAGCACCATGTACCGGCTTGTTATCATTCATTAATTTAAATAGCTCAAATTCATTTTGTGCCAATGGCGTTCTCATTTTAGTGCACACATTTAATCTTGCCAGCGGACCTACCCTGTAAAATCCTTTATCAAAACCAAAAGGCTTGTAGTAAGGGTATTTTAAATAAGACCATTCAACCGAACGCTCTGCAATAAAATCCAAATACTTTGTTGGTGATAACTGGTCCTGCAAAATATTTCCTTCTGCATCTATAAACCGTAGCTTGCCGTCATACAATTCATGTTCACCATTTGGCCCCACGGTACCTAAATATAAAGTAGGCGATATTGCAAAGCTGTTCACCATCTCCGTATTTTCCTGGTGAAACTTTTTGATAATGCTCAATCCCATTTGCACTGTTTCAATTGCTTCGGGTATCCATTCCAGTAAAGCTTTCCGGTTTTCTTCTGTTAGTGGATAAGCCATTCCGCCGGGTACAATACCCATGATATGAATTTTCTTACCCGTAATTCTTTCACTCAATTCCTGGCCAAATTTTCTCAGCCTGATTCCTCTTACAGCAATATCAGGATATTTTTCTGCAATGCCAATGATATTTCGCTTTGCAGGATCACTGTCATAACCCAACAAAAAATCCGGTGCACTTAAATGAAAAAAAGACAATGCATGTGATGATAGATTTTGACCAATGTGCATCAATCTTCTTAACAGGTTAGCCGTGTAGGTTGGCTGAATGCCCTGTATCATTTCACAGGCTTTCACACTCGCCAGTGTATGACTTGTTGGACAAATACCGCAGATACGTGGTGTGATGGTAGGCATCTCTGTGTACATGCGGCCTTCACAAAATTTTTCGAAACCCCTGAATTCATTTACATGAAACAAAGCATTGCTCACTTCACCATTATCATCCATCTCAATGGTGATATTTGCATGGCCTTCAATACGTGTAACGGGAGAAATAAATATTGTACGCTTATCCATATTTCAATTTTTTAGCCTTGCTTAAATCAGGCAGGCGATCGTTCAATAATTCAAACAGCACATAAAAGATAGTATCCGCATCCGGCGGGCAGCCTGGTATGACAAAATCTACATTCACCACTTCCTGCAGCGGCACCACTTTATCATTCAGCTTTAGCAGCGTGGGGCTTGATGGTATTTGTCCTTCTTTATCATTGCTGATGGCGTTTATATAAGAAGTTTCAAACACATCCTTTAAATTAAAGTAGTTACGCATGCCCGTTACATTCGTCATCACGGCGCAGTCGCCAAAAGCTACCAGTGTTTTTGCCTGCTTTCGGATATGTAAAATTTCCCTTAGGTGTTCATCGCTGGTGATAGAACCTTCCACCAATGCAATATCAACTTCCGGTAAAATTTTTCCATCCACTATCGGGCTTTTCACAATATCTGCCAGCTTCACCACATCCAGTATGCGTTCGTCAATATCCATCAAACTCATGTGGCAACCGGAGCATCCGCCCAACCAAATTGTTGCTAATTTTTTTTTCATGTCAACCGTTTTATCTTAACCATTGAGGAATTAAGATTCATTAAGAATATTTTTGTCACCAGCATTGAATCATTTGTCAACATCGTGGAGTCTATCCTGAGCGAAGTCGAAGGGTCACTCTCTTGTACTACATACTCACAGTCATCTTTATCCGCATTTTTTAAACTGCATTTTTATATTTCTGTTTTACCGATTACTTTATTAACCTTTCGCCCCTACGAGGCTTCTTAAAAACTATTCATTCTTATCTACCAAACTGTCGCTCCTACGGAGCTAAAAATAAATTCGCTTATCATCAGCAATAAAAAACTGTTTCAATCAAAAGACTCTTGCCTTTACTCCTCCCCTTTGGGGAGGTTGGGTGGGGCTTTTACAATTTCATCCTCCTCTTTTCCATTAACTCATTTATAATTCCCGGCTTTTTCTCTAACTGTCCCTGCACAATTGCCTTTGGCCAAATGGCACCTGTAGGGCAGGCATGCAAACATTTACCGCAGGATGTACAGGTGATAGATTCGCCCCATGGGGTATTAAAATCTGAAATGATCCTTACGTTATGTCCACGGTTCATCACATCCCAGTTATGCGCACCTTCCACTTCATTGCATACACGCACACAGCGTGTACACATGATACACCTGTTATGATCCATCACATACCATGGATGCGATGTATCCACTTCACATTGAGGAAACAGGTGCGGATACCGGATATGATCCAATCCAACTTTATAACCTAAGTTTTGCAGCTCACACTTACTGTTGGCTACACATACTGCACATACGTGGTTACGTTCTGCAAAAAGCAATTCTGTTGTGATGCGCTGGTATCTCTTAATTCTTTCTGTACTGGTTCGAATGATCATGTTAGCTGCCACTTTGGTAGTGCAGGCACTCAATAATTTGTTCACCCCTTCCACTTCTACCAAACACAAGCGGCAGGCACCAATGTCCATCACACCTTTTAAATGACACATAGTGAGTATCTCAATATCATTTCCCCTGCACACTTCCAGTATAGTTTTAGATGGATCTACTTCCAGTTTTTTTTCATCTATGATGATTGGTATGGTATTCATGCTTCTCTATTTTTTTATTACACGAATTTTACAGATTACACGAATTGGTTTTGCCATATCATCTGTTGTAATCATAATTCGTGTAATTAGATTAATTAGTGTAATTCGCTTAATTCGTGTTTTTTAATTCTGCTTTCATATTCCTGTCTAAAATGCCGTAGTGTACTCAGCAACGGGTTTGGTGCAGACCCGCCTAACCCACAGAGACTTGATTCTTTTACATATACCGCCAATTCTTCCAGTCTGTCTAAATCAATCTGCGTTGCTTTACCGTCACATATTTTTTGCAGCAGGTCATGCATCATTCTTGTGCCCACACGGCAGGGCACACACTTACCACAGCTTTCGTCCATGCAGAACTCCATGAAGAATCTTGCTACATCCACCATGTCTGAACTTTTATCCATAATGATCAAACCTCCGGAACCCATAATGGAGCCTAAACCAACCAGGCTTTCATAATCCATTTTCACATCCAGGTGTTCTGCAGGTATACAACCGCCAGAAGGGCCACCCGTTTGTGCTGCTTTAAACTGTTCCCCATTTTGTATACCACCACCGATATCATACACAATCTCACGGAGTGTAGTTCCCATTGGCACTTCAATCAATCCTGCATAATTTATTTTACCGGCCAGCGCAAACACCTTGGTACCTGAACTTTTTGGCGTACCAATTTCGCTGTACCATTCACCGCCATTATTAATGATGGGAGAAATGGCCGCAAATGTTTCTACGTTATTAATCAATGTAGGTTTACC